>DAOVBC010000090.1 GCA_030670715.1 Deltaproteobacteria bacterium
AAAATAAAAAGCTGCGAAACGAGTGTTGAGGGCTCTCAACAAACCGGTTCTCATATTCAGCATGCGCCGGAGCCTCTGCCTGCAGTCGATGGAGCAGTACTTCCGTCGACCTATGTTGTCTGTAGTGCCGCATGACAAACAGCCGCTTGTCTGATTGTCGAGTGGTGAAGCATTGTTTTGCTGTAGCTTTGATCTCATCTTATCTTTAAATAGAAAGAGTGTTTTTGAAGCCGATGCCTGCTATAACATTTACAATAAAACCTATACCGTATGATTTCATCCGGTGCAAGACCCCTGAAAGAGGGTTCTGAGCAGGAGAGCTTAATCCGGATATTTCATTAAAAAAACTCCCCGATTTATGATACAACTTAGTACGTGTAACCATAACCCATTGCCCATCACCCGTTCCGGTTAGATTATGCTGATATATGTTAAATTACTGCTGACGGCCTTTTTCTGGGGCGGGACGTTTATTGCCGGAAGGCAGGTTGCTGCAACCGTCGGACCATTCTCAGCCTCTTTTTTAAGGTTTGCCGTTGCTTCGGTATTCTTGCTTGTATTTACATGGAAGATCGAGGGGAAAATACCAATAATCACGCGCAGGCAAATTATTCCTGCCCTATTGCTTGGAATGACAGGGGTTTTTGCCTATAATGTACTTTTTTTCAAGGGGCTCCAGCTCATTGAAGCCGGACGGGCAGCCGTAATTATTGCCAACAATCCGGTTTTTATAGCGATATTTTCAGCTCTTTTGTTTAAGGAAAGATTAAACTGGATTCGATCGACCGGGATTCTTATATCGGTTACGGGGGCCATTGTTGTTATTTCAAGGGGTCACCTGCAAAATATCTGGGCCGGTGGATTCGGGTGGGGCGAATTTTTCATATTCTGCTGCGTACTGAGCTGGGTGTCATTTTCCCTGATCGGCAAAAAGATTATGTCCAATCTCTCCCCGCTGGTCTCAGTATTTTATGCTTCAACGATTGGCGCGGCCGCCTTATTTCCTCCGGCCTTAATGGAAGGGATGCTCATCGATGTAAATAACTACACGACCCTCGACTGGATCAGCATTGTTTACCTCGGATTTTTCGGAACCGTCCTCGGATTTGTGTGGTACTATCAGGGAATAAAAATGATAGGTCCGACAAGGGCCGGTTTATTTATTAACTTCGTACCTGTAAGTGCCATCATCCTTGCTTTTTTTATTCTCGGCGAGCCGATAACGGTGTCACTGTTTGCCGGTACGATTCTGGTTGTCAGCGGGGTATATCTCACCAATAAGCATTCCTGATGGTGGGAATAAACAGGATGATAACGTAACCGTTCAGGGGTTCAGGGTTCAGAGGTTCAGCGGTTGACCCGGAACACACATCAGAACTACAAACCGTCGAACCTTTGATCGGATCAATAATCCCTGATAAATGCTGAGTTTCAGGACGTGCGTAAGCATGCAGAGCGCACCTATGTCCTGTTAGGAGACTCTGACAGGGCGCGCCGTCATTGGTGGTTTCATCCCGCCATACGTCAGGTTGGATGGCCCACAAGCAAGGTTAACGAAAGATAGGTAACCCTGAACGGTGAACCCTGAATCGGTGAACGCATACATGATAACCCATTCCGCTCTATTAGAGGTTTAGCGATAGGAACACCCCAACCCCTGAAGTAAATTGCTTTTTTTCGTTGATGTGGTAATAGACATTCCTTAAGAATTCAAACATCCAATCCTTATTTTCGAACACTCACAGACGGGAGCTTGCCATGTCGAAATTAACGCGTCATCTTCTGTTAATCATCGGACTGTTTCTGGCATTCAGTGGAACGGCTCCGGGAGCAGACATCCCTGTCAGCGACGCAACCGCTGAATGCCTGGACTGTCATGCATCCATTCACCCCGGCATCGTAAAAGACTGGCAGAACAGCCGGCACGCGGTAATTACGCCGAAAAAGGCGATGGCAATAAAAGGGAATGCGCGAAAAATTTCCAGTCCATCCGTACCGGAGAAACTGCGAAATACAGCTGTGGGCTGTGCGGAGTGTCATACCCTCAGGCCCGAAGATCATACCGATACTTTTGAGCACAACGGCTACGAGATTCACATCGTTGTCAGTCCTCAGGATTGTGCCACGTGCCATCGTAATGAAGCGGCCCAGTATGATCAGAACATCATGTCCCACGCATACGACAATCTTGCCGGCAACAAAGTCTATCAGAGCCTCCAGGTCAGTATCATCGGAAAAACCGGCCGGAAAAAAGGGCAGATAAAGTATACGCCGGCAGATCCACTGACCAGAGCAGATGCATGTTATTATTGTCACGGCACCAAACTGGAGGTTACCGGAAAAGAGACGCGTGATACGGAAGCCGCCGGTGAGCTTGAATTCCCCATCATAAGCGGTTGGCCGAACCAGGGTGTTGGCCGCATCAACCTGGACGGCAGTCTCGGTTCGTGTTCGGCCTGTCACACGCGCCATGAATTTTCCATCGAGATGGCCCGCAGCCCTTATACATGCAAAGATTGTCACGTCGGCCCTGATGTTCCTGCCTTCAGGATTTATGAAGCCAGCAAACACGGCAACATTTACTCGGCCCGCAGCAAGTCATGGAATTTCAAAGCCGTACCGTGGACCATCGGCAAGGATTTTACTGCCCCCACTTGTGCAACCTGTCATATCAGCCTGCTGGTAAATACAGATAATGAGGTTATTGCCGGGAGAACCCACCGTATGAACGACCGTTTGCCGTTACGAATTTACGGCCTGATATACGCCCACCCGCACCCGCAATCTCCGGACACCACTATCATTCGCAACAGTGATGGTTTGCCGCTGCCCACGGATTTTAACGGCGGCTTTGCTTCAAAATACCTGATCGATGAAGATGAAATGCGAAAGCGAACCCGTGCCATGCAAAGATTGTGTCTGGGCTGCCACGATTCTTCCTGGGTAATAGGTCACTGGGAAAAGTTTAATAATACGGTTCAGCAGACCAATGACGAGATATTGACAGCCACAAATATCATGCGGGATATCTGGAAGCACGGATTTGCCCAGGGTCTCGACCGCGGTGCAAATCCCTTTGATGAAGCCATAGAAAAGAAATGGCATCTCACCTGGCTCTTTTATGCCAATTCAATCCGATTTGCTTCGGCCATGGCCGGCGGCGGGGATTACGGCGTCTTTGCCGGCGGCCGCTACCAGCTTTCACTGTCCATTGCCGAGCTGCAGGAGTGGTACAACATGAGATTGCAGCTTGAGAAGAAGCGGTGACTCCTTAGCACGATGCAACGAAATAGAAAGGGAATATGCAGACGAGTGAGCTAAAGTGGAAAGTGACCTAAAGTGACTAAAGTTAAAGGTATTCTATCGATTTTAAAAAAGATGGAGCGGATCGACACCGAAACCCTGGCCCAGACCGATCACCAGTACTTTATAAGCATAAGTCTGGTGTGGAATGAAACACAGTCCGTATCAATTTGCACTAATGCGTCGCACCAGGGCGGGCTTTAGGCACTTCAAACTTTAGTTCACTTTAGTCACTTTATATATTCCTGAAAAAATACTAGAATCTGTAACTACAATTACTTTTCAACCACGATAATTATGAAAACATTTATCAGTCTGGGCGCATTTTTCTGTTTTTTGGCTGTTGCTGCCGGGGCGCTGGGGGCCCACGGGTTCAAAGAACTGATCATGAAGATGGGTGGCACAAATAATTTTAGCCTTGCCACCCATTACATGTTTTATCACGGTCTCGGGCTGGTCGCCGTGGGACTGTTGAAACATCGGTTCCCGAAGATACCGTTTCAGGCCGCAGGATGGCTGTTTATTGCCGGTACGGTCATGTTCCAGGGAAATCTGTATCTGATTTCGATTGCCGGTATCCGGGCCTTACAGGTACTGACGCCGGTTGGCGGGATATGCTTGATGCTGGGGTGGCTTACTTTAGCCGTACTGTCCGCGAGAATAAAAGTCGGTTGAGTATCTTATTGATACGGCTGAGTGCATACACGTTGAAGTGACAAAATAGGACAAGCCTGTGCCAATTCCTGAATCCCTAAATTCCTCAATCTGTCTATAGGTAGTGGCCACCATTTAATATGCTGCCCACTCTCAGTGTAATTGAAAATGCATGTCTGCCGGCTTTGCGGGCCGGGATGATTTACTTTTGAACGGGGGAGTCACTATCGTTTGAGGGCGATGTTTTGAGTTTCTCTCTGAGCTCAGGGTGTTTCTCAAGTAATATGTTTCTCAGCCTTTGACCGTAGTCAGGTGGAAAGATCCAGGTCGGCGATGCCGGCGACAGGACCAAGCCCCGCTCCCCAGGACCTTGACTGTATGCCAGGGTCATCAGGACGTCACTGCTGACCCAGGGGCTTTTACGGAAATACGCATGGCCGTTGCCTGTATCCGCCGCTGCAGCGGTTGTGGCATTAATGAAACTAAGCTCTTTACGATTCTGCAGATATTCAATCGCTGTGGGTGACAAATTTTCTTCCTGCCACATATGACCGAGTCGCTCACGTTTGAAAAGCCACCTGGAAAATCCGAGGGCCTTATCGGTTCCCGACATGTATATACTGAACCTTTCAGCCACCTTCAGTAGTCCATCGTCCAGAAACATGGCGAAAAGCTGCCGGTCGAAATCGCTCCCTGTAAGAATGACGTTCCCGATGCGAAGCTCTTCCTGCACGGCTTCCCTGCTCTTGTCGGCGTGGATCAGCGAAAACTGGTCCAGGGCTCTGAGCACCAGGTGGGTGCCGGCACTGTAACCGATGATGTGAATCCGCTCGACATCAGTTTCTTCGGCGAGGTATTCCAATAATCTTCGCAGATTTCGCGCGGATAGTTCGGTTGTTTCCAGATCCGACATATACGCCAGGGTTTTGGGCGTAGACGGCCACGCGTAGGCGATAAAAACGCCCTCGTAGCCGATAAAATGCCACAGTTCAGCAGCGACAAGCAGGGGATTGTCGAAAATGACCTTATAACCGTGGACATAAACGCAAATATTTTTATATTTTGAAATGGCTAATTTTTCATTGACGGCTTTGGCGAATTGCATCTCTGCCTGACCGAGATTTGATTCAATCAAATCCGGGTCCGTAAAAACATTGTAACTGTCCACCAGGATACCGAACTCCCTTACCCCGGCTACCGCCAGGGGATAGTCTTCAGCGCGGCCTTTGAGCAGCGAGGCGCGTCTCATTTCTTCCCAGGTAACGCCTTCTTTTTTGACCGTGATTTCCCCGACCCCGAGCCGCAGCAGAAAGCCCCGCTGGTTCTGGTAAAATTGGATTTTTTCGGTGCGGCTTTCATCGGTGACGGGCTGCCGGTCCGTCGCATAAAGCATACCGCCGTAAGGAACCCAACTGTCGGGGTCTGAATCGGGAAACGGATCGAAGATACCGTCACTGAAGACATCCGGGGCAGGCATCATGTTGATTTGATAGGGTTTGTTGGAGGCGCAGGCTGTCAGAGCGAGAATCAACACCAGGACAATCAGGTTTTTAAAGGCAATCCTGAGAAACCCTGCGAAAAAAAATCCAAAGGTGACCTTAATGTTCATCTTCGTTCTCTCCGCAGTTACGAATATTGCCATAAAAGATTACCCCCATTGAGCGTAGACGCTCAACGTTAGTTGTCAGTTGCTGGTTGTTAGTGGTCCTTTAAGAAGAATGGCATTCGGTATTCCATATCTCTTCAATGAGCGGTATATAAAATCGATACAATCCTTTATTACAACCTACCACGGACAACTATCGACGGACACCATGATCGAGCATTTTGGCTCGATTAGGGTATTTAGTATAGTGTTCTTCTATCGCTGTGGATTAAATCTAAACAACTATCAGGACAGGGGTATGTTGAGCTTACCGGGTATGCCGGGCGGTTTGATTCACCTTTGTAGCCAGGACGGTTATGTCAGTTTGGTCGGTAAAAGGGAACCGACTCAACTGACCCAACTGATTTATCCCTCATACAATACCGCTATAATCGTTGCTTTACCGGTTTTTGCGGCAATGACATGAGGCGTCGTTGACAGGTAGTACGCACTGTCACCCGGTTCGAGTTCAAAGGCATCCTGTCCTATTTTCAGCCTGACCACACCCTCCAGGACGTAAATAAATTCTTCGCCGTCGTGCACCGAAACCTCATCTTCAGGGTTTTCCAGCAGTTGAACCAGCACGGCCTCCATGCTGCGCCCCTTAACCTCCGGCGCCAGGCTCATATATGTGTACAGCTTTTTTCGGCCTTTTTGTGCTGTGGACCGCGATATCACCTTGCGTTCATCTTTACGGGTGATCGAGTATAATTTGTCACCCACACCGGATACGATGCGACCGAAGGCGCTGTCCAGGGCTTTGGAAAGCTTGATGACCGTGCCGAGCTGGGGCTGCACCTCGTCCTTTTCTATCCGTTCCAGCAAATCGACATCAAATCCGGTCAATTTTGAAAGCTCATCAAGCGAAAGGCCTTTTTCTTTTCTGAGTATTTTGATCCGCGCCCCGACTTCTTCTATCCCTCCTTTTGCAGTTTCGGGAATTTTGCCGGTCAGCTCTTCAAAAACATCCACATGTATATGAGGTTTGCGTTCATCCGGTTTCATATTGAATCTCCTTCGGTATAATTATAAGGCGTTATTTAAACTTTACTTATTTGTTTTTTGGCCTCAAGTCCCGCGCAGCGGGACGGCCCTCGAAGCCTGAAAGGCTGCTCCTCAAGGCCCGAAGGGCCGATCATTAATTATAGCGCCCCTATGTGCCGGGCAATAACTATGCGCTGCACCTCGGAGGTCCCCTCTCCGATTTCCAGAAGCTTCTGGTCCCGGTAAAACCGTTCAATATCGTATTCCTGCATGAGGCCGTAACCGCCGTGCAGTTGAACGGCGTGATTGGCGCAGCGATACATGACTTCGGAACAGTGAAGTTTAGCCATGGCCGCCACTTTCGAAAAAGGCTTATCATTGTCCCGAAGCCAGCAGGCTTTATACAGGAGAAGACGGGCGGTCTCAATATCCAGGGCCATGTCGGCCAGCTTGAAGGCATTCACCTGGAACTTGGAAATGGGTCTTCCGAACTGTTCCCGTTCATTGGAGTATTTCAGTGCCATGTCGAAGCACCCCTGAGCCCCGCCCAGACCCATGGCAGCAATCGACAGGCGGCCGCCGTCAAGGGTCTGCATCATCTGGTAGAATCCGTTACCTCTGGGTCCAAGGAGGTTTTCCTTGGGTACCCGGCAGTCTTCGAAATAGAGTTCGCTGGTATTGGAACCGCGCCACATCATTTTATCGTGCATCACCCGGGTGGTGTAACCCGGTGTGCCGGCTTCAACGATAATGCAAGAAAGCTCTACCCGGCCGTCATCCCGGGTGCCGGTACGGCACAGGACCGTCGATCCGGCGCTGATATCGGTCGAGGCATTGGTAATAAAAATTTTACTGCCGTTAATTACCCACTCGTTGCCGTCCAGGGTCGCGGTTGTCCTGGCGGCAACGGCATCCGACCCTGCATTGGCTTCTGTTAGACCAAACCCCCACAGGGCTTCACCCCGGCAAAGTTTTGGAAGATATTTTTGTTTTTGCTCTTCATTCCCGAAATAATACAGGGGGCCGATTCCGAGCGAGTTTTCGGCCGCTACGGTTGCCGCATGAGACCCGTCAACCCGGGCAATCTCTTCCGTGGCAATGATATATGATTGATAGTCCATACCCTGGCCGCCATACTTTTCGGACACGAATATACCGAAAAGACCCAGTTCGGCCATTTTTTGCATTGTTTCGTAGGAGAACTCTTCCTTTTTGTCCATCTCCCGGGCAACCGGTTTAATCTCTTTTTCGGCAAAACTGCGTACCGATTCACGAAGAATTTCCTGCTCCGTTGATAACGTAAAATCCATTGCGCCTCCTCTTAAAGCTAATCTTCATTATTGAAACCATTTTTACAGCGGAACACACCATGTTGTCAATCTATAACCGGTATACGGTCCGGTGTTTTATAGTGGTTGTCAAAAAAACGTTCCGGTATTCCAACGTT
>DAOVBC010000240.1 GCA_030670715.1 Deltaproteobacteria bacterium
TCCGGCGTACTGCTGCTTTTTCTGGCCCAGAGCTATCGCGCCACCCGGGCTACACTGACCAGGATCAAAGCCTTTTCCGATAATCTGGTGGAAAATATGCCCATCGGCCTGCTCGCCATGGACAACCGGCAAAGGATTGCATCTTTTAACCAGGTGGCCCAGTCGATACTCGGTTTTGCTCCCGAAAAAGTCATCGGCCGGAAGGCCATACACGTGCTGCCGCAAGAGCTTTATTCACACTTTGATCGCCTGGTAGCCGAAAAAGGCGTCATCGAAAAGGAGATCGAACTCACCGTAAATGACGGCCGGCCAATCCCGCTGGAAGTCATTGCCACACAACTGCATGATGCGAACGGCACGTTTCTGGGATACGTGCTGCTGTTGAGAGACCTGCGGGAAATCCATGCGCTGCGAAGGGAAATATTGCGAAACCAGCGCCTGGCATCTGTGGGAAGGCTGGCGGCCGGTGTTGCCCATGAAATTCGCAATCCTTTGAGTTCCATAAAAGGCTTTGCAACCTATTTTAAAGAAAGATATCCCGATAAGGAGGACGACCAGCAAATTGCGAATATTATGATCAAGGAAGTGGAACGGATGAACAAAGTGATCGGCCAGCTTCTGGATTTTGCCCGGCCGATAAAGATATCCAGGAAAAGCGTCCCGGTACCGGCACTGATCGAAAATTCCCTCAAACTGCTGGAACCCCAGGCTGCAGAAAAAGAAATAGAGATTCAGACCCGATTCGCCCCGAAGATCCGGGCGGCAAATGTCGACCCTGACCTGATCGGGCAGGTTCTGTTAAACCTTTATCTCAACGCTCTGGACGCTATGGATAACGGGGGCCGTCTTACGGTGGCTGTCACCGATTCCACAAATAAAAACCGGATTGCCATCACCGTATCCGACAGTGGCTGCGGTATCAGCGGTGAAAATCTGGCTAAAATTTTTGACCCTTATTTTACGACAAAATCAACCGGTACCGGCCTCGGGTTGGCAATCGCCCATAACATTATTGCAGCCCATGGGGGAAAGATAACCGTTGACAGCAATCCCGGTCAGGGCACTGCATTTACAGTACTGATACCACCTTCAGATGAGGAAACTACCAATGAGCCAAAAAAACTCCGTATTGGTGGTCGATGACGACCCTGCTCATCGTACCATGCTGCGCACCCTTCTCACGGAATGGGGTTACGACATCTATGAAGCCGACGATGGTTCAGGTGCCATTGATCAGGTAAAAGAACGCTTTTTCGACCTGGTCCTGATGGATGTCCGCATGATTAAAATTTCCGGTCTGGAAGCCCTGGGCGCCATCAAGTTGTATAATCCGGCAATACCGGTCATCATCATGACCGCCTACTCCTCGGTTGAAACGGCCGTCGAAGCCTTGAAAAAGGGTGCCTACGATTACTTAACCAAACCGCTGGATTTCGACAAACTAAGGCTGACGATCCAGCGCGCAATGGAACACCTTCAATTAAAAGAAGAAAATCGGATCCTCAGGGAAAACCTTGGCCGCCAATTTGACAGGCGGAACATCATAGGGCGAAGCCCCCTGATGGCCAGGCTCCTGGAGACCGTTGCCCAGGTGGCACCCTCGGAGGCAACCATATTAATCAGCGGTGAATCCGGTACCGGAAAAGAACTTATTGCCGGCGCCCTTCATTTTAACAGTCACAGAAAAGAGGGGCCTTTTATCAAAATCAACTGCGCAGCACTGACCGAAACACTCCTCGAATCAGAACTTTTCGGTCATGAAAAGGGTGCCTTTACCGGAGCAGATCGCAGAAAAGAAGGGTGCTTTTATCGCGCACACGGCGGGACCCTTTTCCTGGATGAAGTCAGTGCAATGCCTTTAACCATGCAGGCGAAGCTTCTGCGGGTACTGCAGGAAAGAGAAATTGTTCGCGTGGGGGGAGAGTCGGCCGTACCGGTAGACGTGCGGCTTGTCGGTGCCACCAACAAAAACCTGCAGGAACTTATCAACCAGGGAACTTTTCGTGACGACCTGTTCTATAGACTGAATGTCGTCAGCCTTGAAATACCGCCCTTGAGACAGAGAAAAGACGACATCCCGCTGCTTGCACAGCATTTTCTGGAGGACCATTCCAATCGTAACAAGAAAACCATCAAGGGTTTTACCCCGAAAGCGATGGATGCGATTCTCAGATATGATTGGCCCGGGAATGTCAGAGAGTTAATGAATGCCGTGGAAAGAGGCGTTGTGCTCGCCCGCGGTGACTATCTTGACGATAGGGAGCTTCGCCTCAATCCCGAATCAGAATTGCAGGCAGCCGAGACCCGGATATTTGCGGATGAAAACATCGGTCCCCTGGAGCAGGTCGAGAAAACAACGATTCTGAGAACACTGGAGGCTGCCGGCGGCAACAAAAGTGAAGCTGCCCGCAAACTCGGGATCACCCGGAAAACCCTGCATAAGAAATTGAAGAAATACGGCGTGATGCCATAATTTTTCACCGAAAAATTATACACAGGAAATATATATGAATCAGACGACTGACCGAATTGTTCGCTGTTCTGATTGCGGCACAAAAAATAAGATACCCGAAAATATAGTCAGCTCGATGGCAAAATGCGGAAAATGTCATGCAAAACTCGAACTGACGGATACAAAAAACGATACCGCAGGAAACTACACGCTCCGCTGCATGGCATGTAAGACCAGGAACCGTGTTCCGGCTGGTAAAATAGACAGCAGACCCGTTTGCGGTAAATGCAGCGCCGTGCTGCCGACCGGGGAATTATTCAAACCGCAGCCGGTGATGGTGACCGACAGTAATTTTGACGAAATGGTCTTAAATTCACCACTGCCGGTACTGCTCTTTTGCTGGGCGCCCTGGTGCCCGACCTGCGGAACTGTTGCTCCGGTGATTGATGAATTTGCCGGAGAGTCCAAGGGGAAAATAAGGGTTGGCAAAATAAATATCGATGCCAACCGGATGATTGCGTCAAAATTCAATATCCTCAGCGTTCCGTATCTTTTTATTTTTGATAACGGCCAGCTAAAAGAGAGCCTGCCGGGCGGTCTACAGAAGCATACAATAATGATGAAGATGGCACAATACCTTTAGAACCGGTATCAAAACCCTATCTAATGCCCGATAACTGCGTTGCGAGCCGGTTCAAAATGCTGACTCATAAAAGCTGATAGTTCATGGCTAATAGCTGATAGCAATAGATGGTTTCATATGAAAATCCCCCTTTGTCCCCCTTTCCAAAAGGGGAAGGAGCTTCCTCCCCTTTATAAAAGGGGAGACGGAGGGGATTTTGTTCAGTTCTTTCGGCTCAATTGCGGTTTAAGTCATTGGAAGTAAGATACTAAACAATATTATGACCTTAACTGCCGACAATAAATTTAAACAGCTGTCTGAAAAGATCGAGAAGATCTTTCAGGATGGGACACGTGTGGGGGCGGATGTTGTCGATTACATCGATACGACGTTTTCAAATCTCTCCCCAAATGAACTTGAAGAGATTATTAATGATGAATCCAACTGTGAAAGAGATGTGTTGCTGGAGCTCATCTTCTTTCCGGATGAAGCCATCCAGTTGCCGCTGGAACCGTGGTTAGAAAAAAATACCTTCACCGAAGCAGAAGTGGAAAAAGTTCGAACCGATCTTCTATCCAAAAAAATAAAAACAAAAATTCTGTTTACGGAAGAGCGCATCTCTATTGACTTGCGGGTCCCGCAATCAGTGATCGAGCCTTTTCTTATCCGGCTGCATATTGACAGAAAAATCGACCCGAGGATCCTTCAGAGCATATCCCAAAAGGTTGCCGAACCCGACCAGATCCCGGTCAAAGTCGGAATCAGAAACGCAAGAAGGGCACCCGCTGGCAGCCAAATTGATTTTCTATGCCGCTATTTTGAGAAGGTGCGCCCTGACGGCAACCTTATTGAAGGGCTTGAGTTTATCCTTGAATTCTTTAGTGAGATCGGAGACGAGGCAGACATTTACGACGCGCTGATGGCAAAGAAAAAAAATTGTTTTCACCAGTTAAAAAAAGTTGAAAATTTCGAGAAAAAATTAAAAAAAGACACTATGGAAACACTCATTCTCAGAGGTGAAAGAGTTCCGTATATTGACAAATCTGAAACCTTGAAAACGATCTCAATGATAGACAGAATCAGTATCATCGTTTTCGGCAGGACCGATCCGATATCATCGACCACTGAGTCTTCCGAAAGCTTCACCTATCAGTCACCGGAAGATTTGAAACAGATGTTCCGCAGGCTTTCCTGATAGGCTATTTACAATTCGTACAATTTCGCGTATTCAGAATGCGGATTTTAGTAAATTATCAATCTTTTATTAGTATCTTAGAAATTATTTTTTTGTTTTTTATGGCAAGATCTTTTTGTGTAATAATCAAGTTGCTCAAAGAAATGCCTAAAATTG
>DAOVBC010000083.1 GCA_030670715.1 Deltaproteobacteria bacterium
CGTGTCCGGTCATTTCAATGACTTAGCAGCGGGGGCATTCCTGCCCCCTCCGCGTTCTCCCGCAAAAAAACGTGCGGGAGCCGCGGTCTCCCCCACAGCTAAGTCATTGAAATGACGAGGCCACTGCGCCAATCTCGCTGCTCGGGGAAACGCACCCCGTGAACACGTACAACGAATACGGCCATAAATCATTTCGGCTCCAGTCTTATACCATAATTCTCCATCCTGTAAATACACAGTCCGTCCACCATCAGGAGACCGTCGGCCCGAATTTCAGGGTGAGGTTCATCGCTGACAGCGGTAATCACCGCTTCAACTTCTATTTTACTGTTTTGCGGCAGGATCTGTCCCCGATATTTCCAGACATGCGGCGCTTCCATGACGTGATAAAACCGGTGGCTGTTGCGCAGGTGTTCCCAGCGCTTTATAGCTGCGTACTTTAATAACTGCAGGAATGATTCGATGCCCAGCGACCCCGGGCAAACCGGATCCTGAAAAAAGTGGGCCTTGAAAAACCATTCCTGAGGATCAACATTTTTAACCCCCCTGACAAAACCGAGTCCGTGCGGTCCCCCCTCCGGCAGGTACAGGTCTATCCGGTCAATCATGCGGATGGCTTTAGCCGGCATAGCCAGGGAAGTGCCGGATTCGGCATGCAGATCGTCCGGTGTTAACGGTGCCCGGTCATCAAAGATCGTCGATTCAGCCGCTGATAGCTCTCTTTGTGCAGGTACATACCGAAGCATGTCTTTTTCATCCTGGATGCCTTTCTGCTGCGCCAGGGCCTCAGGTGTGAAAAAGCCAAAAGATGAGGTACCTTCATACACGCGCTGCTCGTGCTGGAAAATCTGAAAGTCAAATTCTTCGATGATGATGTCCCCCGCCTGCGATACTTTCAGCATACGACTGCGCACGGTGAGTGTGCCGGCATCGGGCAATATATCCCTGTATTGGGTAGCGCGACCGTCCAGGTTTCTGAACTTCAGATCTTTTTCGCTTTTCAAGGCTGATCCGGCATAAGCAGCCAGCCAGCCGCAGGCCTGAAGCCCAATTTCGAGCAGCACGGACAGTGGCATTGCATCCGTGCGATTAGCACGGAAATACCAGGCATCAGGCCGAACGTCATACGCTGCCTCGATCCAACCGTCAGGCTTTAAAACCCGGGCTTCCGGTTCTGCATTTGTGATCCGGTCAATGAATGAGTACGGTGGACCCGGCAGCCTGGCGATGAATCGGTCTTTGTCGAACGCTCTGTAGAGGGCTCCAAAAGCGTCGGAGGGCTTGCCGACGGCAAATGCGAGTATTTTGTCGCGATCAAATAATACCGTTTGCTGTTTCTGATATATATCAGCCGCAGTTCCCGCCGCCTTTTTACGCCAGAATTCTTCCAGATCCTTGCGGGTCAGCCCGGTTATTTTCATGGCCATGTCGGTAAAGCGCACGATATAATCTCCGTCGGCATACATGTGCGCATCCGCAACGACATACGGTTCGGGCCCGTAGCCGATATCTTTGATCTCTACTTCGTAAATCACCCGTCGCGTTTGCGGGGTAACAGGTCCGCGGCACTTTAAAACGCTCTTCACACCTTCCACCGGCTGGTAGCAAACATCCGGTTTTGAGGTGACCCAGCCGATGCGCTGCAGGAACACCCTCAGGGCATGGGAGCAGCATTCGTACATAAGCGTTCCCGGCATTGTCATGTCATCCACAAAATGACAGGTCAGAAACCAGGCGTCGGGATGGATGTCCGCTTCGGCCCGAATGATTCCGAGTCCGAAACGGCCGCCGCCGGGATCGAGGTTGACAACCCTGTCGATCAGTTTCATGCGACCGTCTGGAAGCCGGAGAGAGTCAACAATATCGACGCCCTCGAAAGCGGGTCCGAAACAGTCGGAAAGGTTGCCGGCTCGCAGGGCATTTAGCGCCGCTTCATCATAACTTTCGTTGCGTAGCGGTACCAGATCCTTCCAGGCCGGATCTTTCCCGCCGGCTTGGGGCCGAGTATCTTCCTCGCTGCGAATTATTCCACCGGACCGATGGATCTCCTCTTCTGTGAAAAATCCGGCACAGCCGTCGGTCATACTGATCAGACGCTGCCGGCCGATAAATCCCTCGAAGCTGAAAAAGAAAAGCCAGGTGTCTCCCTGACGGATAAACTTTTCAATCTCAATCTCGTAGCGGATGACATCTCCGGACTGCGGCAGGTCCCGATGAAATACGACGCTTGCATCGAGCAGTCGATAAGTTCTTTCCCCCTTTACAGCCAGGTCAATACCCAGGTAGGCGCACAGGAACAGATCGGCCTGACCGGCTTCGACGGCGATGCTAACCGGTGTCCGGTTTCCATCCAGGTACCAGGCGTCCGGCAGGACATCGTGTTCGGTAACCACCCGCCCGGACGTAAGGGACTTTTTTTCTCCTTCGACGGTCAGTATCCGGTCCACTAACATCAGCGGTTCGTCCGGCAGGCGGACCCTGGTCCGGTATGTATCTACGGGAGCAAAATCCGGTCCCAGTACATTCGCAAGCTTGCCGGTTGCAAATTCCAGGCACTGATCGCGTGTGAAAGCAACCCGGGCGGAAGCGTCCGGAATATACGCATCCCTGTCGGCCGCATCCGCCGGCAGTTCCGATTCGCTCTCAAGTTCATTGCCGGTCGGCAAATTCTCAGAACGAAGCGATTTGATGAGCCGTTCCTGCAGAGCGATCGTTTCACCGTAAGTTCGACTCATTTTCTCTGAAAATTCAAGGAATGTTTTATGGGCGTCCGCGGTCGCCCCCATGCTTTCTGTCATTTTGCGGATCAGTGCCCCGTATTGATCACCGGACGGAATACCTCCAGTATCGGGTGGCTGAAACTGGTTCGCCTGAGGCGAAGAAATCTGAAACCCGACCCCCGATTTTTTATCCTGGACTCCGGATCTTGGTACCTGGATGGATTCCCGGGGCAGGGCGGGAGACATCACAGTGCCGCTGATGGGAATCCGTATCTGTTTTTGAGAATCTGTTTGCCTCAATATTTCTCCAACAGGCTGCGGGAAGGCCTCCGATCCGTACAGACGATTCAGGTCCACCGGCAGGCGCTCTGTAATCAATGTCCCCAATAGTTTGACTATGGTAACGAACCCGTCTTCGTTGCGCATACCGGCAGAAGCCGTAACATGCGGGCGGTCGCCGAGAATACGGTCAATCATCCGGCGGCATGATGTACCGGGACCCATCTCCAGAAAGACGCGCACACCGTCAGTGTAAGCCTGCTCAATCGTTTGTGTAAAATCAAAACCGTGAAGTGCCTGATTCAGTATTGATGCGGCGGCACTTTCACTTGTGGGTACATAGG
This sequence comes from Deltaproteobacteria bacterium, assembly GCA_030670715.1. GTDB lineage: Bacteria > Desulfobacterota > Desulfobacteria > Desulfobacterales > SG8-13 > DAOVBC01. The sequence goes on from DAOVBC010000083.1 coordinate 3,344, forward strand.
ACGCTGCCGAGGCACAACTGTAAAACCGCAGACCTTCAGGAGGTGTTGTCGGAAAGACGTGTAACGCTTTATATGCATCGGCTGCCGGAGCGGCTGCATCGCAATGGACCGTTACCACTCCTTCCAGAAAGAATGCTTCACAGCCGAGCCTATCCACGGCGATATCGACCTGCTCTCTAACGCCGCCGATGACGCTTTCTTCCGGTGTATTCACAATCAGCAATCTTGTTTGAGACAAATTACGGATTACTTTCCGGACGGTGTCCGCCGACCGGTTCACAACGGCAACGCGCCAGTTAAAATCTTCGCCGGAGGGGACGTCCCAGGCCTGCCGCAGGGCGTTGCAGGGTCCTGCCAGCTCGGTTTGAAACAGGTCTGTTTGTTGCATCCGTTCAAGCATCTCATTGCGATCCGGCCATGTCTTTGTAGCAAACAGACCGGCCGATTCGCCCAGGCTGTAACCGATGATACAATCGGGTTCAATCCCGAATTGCCGGACCAGCCGGGTCATGACCTCGCCGTGAACGACCTGGCCAAAAATCATATTGAGTGGATCACTGATCAGCCTGCTATGGGCATCGGCCCGCCATCCGGAACGCCATTCCACTCTTTGGGGGACAAAACATTCGGGGAGAATCTGAGCCTTGAGCCGCAGCGTGTCGGTGTCCATTTCACGCAGGATTTCCGGCCAGTGTATACCGATCTCTCTTCCCATTCCGACATAATGATTGCCGGAACCGGGGTATACAAAAGCTGTTCTGCCACCGCCGCCGTCCGGCGACGGTGTAAAACCGACACCGCCTCTGCCGTTTAATTTGTGCGGCGTGTCCGTTGTTACGGCGTTTCTGGCCTCGGCAATCCGGAAGTCGATTTCTTCAATGTCAGCACCAATTAATGCCACTGCGTACTTCTTTTCAGAATCGGTCGGATATTCTCTATACCAGCTGCGGGCAGCCATCTCCACGGACAGGCCCTGTTTACCTGCCTGTTGACTATGTTTCGCGAGGGCATCCAGACCTTCCAGAAGGATTCTTTTTTCATCGGCCTCCACTACAAAAAGGCCCGACGACATGCTGCCCAGGGGACGTCTTCTTTCGTTAATAACTGCGTCCGCTGTTTTCCCGCCTGCTGCCTGTTCAACACCTTCGAGGATAACGGCAGCGCTGTTGCCGTCGGAAGACATTGTACAAACGCATGCCCGGCGCGGACCGTCTTGCCTGTCTCTCAGCCAGTATTGAGGAAATGCCGGAATGTGGAACATTTCCTGATGCCAGAGGCTGTCAGCCGGCGCAGCATAATTTGCCACCGGCGGAATAATTTCCTGAAACAGGCACAGGCAGGTCTTTACAACCGCCGCCAGGCCGGCGGCTGCCCCGGTATGGCCGATATTCGGTTTGGTGGCACCGATGGCCGGCCGTACCCGGCTATCTTTAAAAAAGCCGTGCAATTCAAGACACTCCATATGATCCCGGGCCGGGATTCCGCTGCCGTGGGTCTCAACTAATCCGATCGTCGACGGTGAAACATCTGCCTCGTGAAATGCGTGAGCCAAAGCCCTTGTATAAGTGCCGGCTGATACCCCGCCGGATGCAATTCCGCCGCCGCTGGCATTGCCGATTCCTTTGATCACCGCGTATATCCGATTACCGTCGGCAACGGCTTTTTCGTATGGTTTGAGTACCACCGCGGTTGCACCATCTCCCGGCAGCGTGCCATCTGCATCACGGTCGAAAGGGCGAATCGTTCCGGTTTTGGAATAAGCAACGAACGCACCGGCGGTGATGATGCGGCGGACATCACCGCAAAAATCGATGGCACCCACCAGCACGGCATCAGCCTCATTTTGCTGGATTGATCTGATTCCTATTTCAAGGGCCTTTAAACCGGAAGCTTCTTCAGCGGATACGATAAAACTGGGACCTCCGAACCTGAATTCCCTGGCGATCCGACTGGCAACAATTCCGCCCAGGGCACCCAATGTTCTTGAGGAAGTTAACGGCGGCCCGGCAGTATTTTGCAGTTCGCTGAGCCAGATTTCAGTATCGTCCTGCGTGAGGTTCGGGTGATATTTGTTTTTCCACTCTTGAACAAGGTCGGAAAGAGACCAGCGGAAGTGGAAATTGGTGGCTTCAACATCAAATTCAAGACCGACAATTACACTCATACGCGGGCGATATTCTCTCAGGGGCAGACCGGCATCAGCCATAGCGCCGGTGGCAACTTTAAGCATCAGCAGGTGTTGGGGAAGAATATCGGGGATTTCTTTTGGCGGAATGTGGAAATCGCCGACGTCGACCAAAAGCGCATCCATAAAGCCGCCCTTTACCGCCATTTCTTCGGGATGACTTGCAGAGATACGGCCGCCTTTCCGACGGTTAGCACTGCATTCGGTTATCACAGAGTGGCCGTTAAAGATGGTTTTCTGAAATTCACGCAGGGAATCAATGGACCCAAATGCCGCCTCCATGCCCACAACGGCGATGGGCATGTTCTTTTGTTCAACGGTTGCCGGAGGCTTAATGTCCGGATCAGAAATGGTGTTTATTGTCCGTCCGGCGGAACGTGTCGAGTGGACAGCCGCAGAACGGCCGGACGGATAAGGGCTTCCAGAATCCCATTCTTCGAAGAGCAGATGGCCGTTTATCCCGCCAAACCCGAAAGCGCTGACCGCGGCTCTGCGAGGGATTTGTGCGTCTCTGGAGATCCATTTTTCGGTTTCGGTCTGGACACGAAACGGACTGTCGATAAGAGGGCTGTTCGCAGGCGGTTTTTCAAAATGAAGAGAGGGCGGCAACATTTTATGGTTCAGCGCCAGCAGGGTTTTTATCATTCCCGCGGCACCGGCGCCCGTTAACAGATGGCCGATCATTGATTTTACGGACCCGATGGCACATTGTCCGGCGTCCCAACCGGATTTGCCCCAGAGCTTTGTCAGGCTGTGAAGTTCGGTGGCATCGCCCACCGGTGTTCCGGCACCGTGGCATTCAACCAAATCCACGTCCTGCGGAGACCAGCCGGCCTGATCGTATGCGATCTTCATTGCCCGCACCTGCCCCTCGCTGTCCGGAGCCAGAAGATTGCCCCGCATATCATTGGACAGGCCGATACCCCGAATCAAACCGTATACGGTGTCTTTTGCTTTCAAAGCATCGGTCAAACGTTTTAACACCAGAACACCGGCCCCTTCACCCACCACAAGGCCGTCGGCACTTCTGTCGAACGGGGCACAGCGCCCGGTTGGCGACAGCGCCTGCAGTTGGCTGAACCCGACCTGGGTGTAAAGACATTCCGGCCTGGAGATACCGCCGGCCAGCATGGCATCCGCCCGCTGTGATTGGAGTTCATCGCAGGCCAGTTTAACCGCATAAATTGATGATGCACAGGCGGCATCAAGGGTGAACGTTCCGCCGCCGAGTCCCAGGCCTTCAGCCACAATGGCGGCCGGCAGTGACGTAACCCTGGCGGCAATGCTTTGGTTCTGCGACGGAGGCTTTGGGACGGATCTGCCGTAAAGTGTTTCTTCAAACAGGCTGCCGAACAATTCCCGGGTTATAGTCGAAGAGGAATCGGTCGGTAGGGCTATTGCCGCCAGGGCGACTCCGGTACGCTCTTTATCCAGCCGGGGTCCCGCAGGCTGTGATACAGCCGCACGGGCGGTGTGCAGGATCAGGTGGTACAAAGGGTCAAGTGCCGCTAACGTGTCCTGAGGTATTTTAAAACCGGTGGGGTCAAAGACAAAGTCCCTTATGAGGCAACACCGGCGTGAAAGGGCTTTGTCGGGCTCGGGGTGCGGGTTCACCATGCGCTCGGGGCCTGCAATCCACCTGTGTGCGGGGACATCGCCGGCAGCATCGAATTTATGGATAATATTATGCCAGAATGCATTCAGGTCGGATGCACCGGGAAACAGGCCGGCCATTCCGACCACGGCAATCGTTTGTCTGTCGTCCATAAGCAGATCGTTTGTTTATCAGCAGCAACTACAGCCCCCGGTACCGGTTCGCAGTGAGACCGTCGAGCAATTATTAAAAGATCATACGTGTTCACGGGGTGCGTCTCCCCGATTCACTCCGGTGGCTGCGTGTCCGGTCATTTCAATGACTTAGCAGCGGGGGCATTCCTGCCCCCTCCGCGGTCTCCCGCCAAAAAAACGTGCGGGAGCCGCGGTCTCCCCCACGGCTAAGTCATTGAAATGACGAGGCCACTGCGCCAATCTCGCTGCTCGGGGAAACGCACCCCGTAAACACGTACAAAAGATCTCTAAAGATCCGGTCCCGGGAACAGATGAATTGGCTTTGAAATTTGGGCCTCTATAACCAACGCAAAATTTTTATATAAATCATAAATTCCATCAATCGTCAATATACAAAGCAATTGCAATGAATCCGGGAAAACAGGCTGCGGCTTGCCTTTATGAGGCTGGAATGTTAAACTGAAAACAAGCCCGGAAGATGAATAAATGGCAAAATACATCCGATGAAAAAGATTCGTAAATGGATTGCTTACGGCGTGTACATCGTTGCGGTGGCAGCGCTGTTTATTTATTATCTGTTTCCCTCCGAAACAGTAAAAAACTATGTGGCAGCCCGGGCCGGTCAAGTGAATCCCGATATCCGGGTATCAATCTTGAAGGTGACTCCGGTGTTCCCACCCGGACTTCGGCTCCATACGGTTGAGCTGGATTATCAGTCTGACCTGTTGCTGGATGCAGATGAGGTAACCATTGTTCCGGATTTGATGTCACTTTTTTCGAGCGGTTCGTCATTCTCTTTCCGGGTGAAGGCGTACGGGGGGGCGATTGACGGCCATACCGAAATCACCGGTAACCGGCCGGCGAACCGGGTAAACATGACCGCGGATATAGCCGGTATACGGCTGGAGAACATTCCTTTCGTAAAGAGGCTTTCTGATTATCGACTGAAAGGGGTATGCACCGGGAAAATCGTTTTCAGCGGTACTCAAATGAGCAACAGCACAATGAATGCCAGCATC
>DAOVBC010000021.1 GCA_030670715.1 Deltaproteobacteria bacterium
TTGGCGACTGCGATATCTCCAAGGCCATTAAGCAAAGAAGGTATGAGTTCATCACGACTGACAGGGATGAATACAACACGGACTTTCAGCGTTTTGGTCCTTAACTTTTCGTTGATAAATTTTTCAAACTCTCTTAACTCCTCGTAGGATAGACCATACTGCCGTCCTCGATCCAAGAAGTAGAATGTTTTGCTGTAGGCCACTAAAGCACGGATCGTATGATGTTGAATCATCTCATCAAAATCAACGAGCATCTTCTTTTGCTTAAAAAATATTTCCTCTTGTGGGGATTTATTTGCAGCTGCTGCAACCCCTGATAAAATTGAGAACAAGATACCTGAAATGGTAGCAATGTTTATTAAAGCTAGGAGTATAAATCTATAATTATTTGTTCTTAATCGAATCAAGTGAAATTGAAACATTTATAACTTCCCTATCAATAGTATGAATATCTGAGACCGCCAGCTTGTAAAAACTTGCGTGATTTTGCCAATAACGCAACATTAAGTCAACTACAGATATCAATTTGATACCACAGGAAACGGCTGATCTGTGATATGTCATGGATATAAAAGGCAGAGCCGAATAACCCTGCCCTGGATTATTAAAAGCTAATTGGCTAATTGCAAGGTTACTCACTTTTTCCCAACACTTTTAGGGAATCCGAAACACCGAGTAATGGTTCAAGTTTCCAACGAAATCCCTCAATCTCCCAGAATGGTACTAACAACTTAGTTATCTCTACAATCGCTTCATCCCCCTTTCCTTTTTCGGTAAAGATAAGATTATAACCTTTTATGCCACTCTCGCCATCAGCACTTGAGAAAGTTTGCCATTTCCTTATGCAAGATGGAAGAGGGTTTTCAGTCACTTTGACGAATATTTTCGACCACTCCTCAGTCTTGTTATGCGGAATCCATTGAGTCCCCATAAATATCATATCTTTTACCTCCTTATTTGTTTACTTTTTATAAGCAAAAATTGTTTTGCATATAGAATTGATCTCCTAACAGAACAGAAAATGTTCAGTCAGGAGCAAGGTAGGCACAATTTGAGAGGTTTCTCCATCTTAATCTTCACCTAAATTGTTAGGTTAAAATTTAAGGAAAACCTGTATCTATTTCAGCGGGAAAGGCAAATTAGAATTTGAGAGGTAGTTCAACAACCGAATAGGAATGGTAGAGAGATTTGATAATAAAATGAATTTTAGATATGAAATTGAGCTTTAAGAAAAGCACAACTGACTACTAATATCTGAAACAGGACTTTATTGTCAAGTGATAAGTCATGTGGAGATATTGAAATTATCTCAGAATTGGAATACCTGAGATACGTAGATAATACTACAGAAAATGATCAACCTGTGTTATGTTATGAATCTTTCGAATTTATTAGGTTAGTTCATCTGGGTTTTCAAAACGGCTCCCCGGTCTGCTGATTCTACATGCAGCAGGTAACGGGCGAGCCACCCGCGGGTGACTTTCGGTTCGAATCCCGGCAGGTCATCCAACCGCCGGTTCAGTTCGTCATCTTCGATCATCAGATCAATCGTTCTTTCCCCGGTATCAATCCGGATGCGGTCACCCTTCTGGATGGCGGCAATGGGTCCGGCGGAAGCGGCTTCCGGAGATATGTGACCCACGCACAGCCCGCGGGTACCACCCGAAAAGCGTCCGTCCGTAATCAGGGCCGCCCGGATGCCGGCACCTGTGATGGCCGAGGTGGGAGAGAGCATTTCCTGCATGCCGGGCCCTCCCCGGGGGCCTTCATAGCGGATGACAACCACATCGCCGTCTTTGACGTATCCGTCAAGAATTCCGGCCAGTGCCTCTTCCTGGGATTCATAGATCACGGCCGGCCCTTCAAAGGTCATCATGTCTTCGGCAACGCCTGCCACTTTAACCACCGCACCGTTAGGGGCGACATTGCCGAAAAGGATTGCAAGCCCGCCGTCCGGGCTGAACGGACTGCCAATAGACCGTATTACATCACCGTCCGGATCCGACGCGGCATTGACAGCATCGGCAAGTGTACCGGTCACTGTCACGGTACCGAGATGCAGCGCTGATCCGGAGGCTTTCGAAATTTCCCTGAGAATGGCACTGATGCCGCCTGCCCGATGGACGTCCTCTATATGGATTTCCGGACGGGACGGTGAAACCTTACAAATGCAGGGGGTGATTGAAGAAATCCGGTTGATGCGATCCAGATCATATTCAACACCCGCTTCAGCCGCCAGGGCCAGCGTGTGCAGCACCGTGTTTGTGCTGCCGCCCATGGCCATATCCAGAATAAAGGCATTGTCGATGGCGTCCCGGCTGATGATGTCAAGCGGCCGGATATTTTCATCCAGACAGCGCCTTAAAACAGATGCCGCATCTTTTACCAGCTGAATCCGCTGCGGATTCAATTTTGTTGCTGTTTTCTGCTCGTCAGCCCAGATCTCGGCCGTAATGGTACCATTACCGGGCAGCGCCAGTCCCACGGCTTCGCCCAGACAGTTCATAGAGTTGGCGGTAAACATGCCGGCACAGGATCCGCACCCCGGACAGCTGGTTTCGGCCAGCTTACGCAAATCATCTTCACCGATCTTTCCGGCGGAATGTTTTCCCACGCCTTCGAATACGGAAATCAGATCCCCGCCACGGCTGCCGGCCAGCATCGGTCCGCCGGAGACATACACCGCAGGAATGTTTATTCGCACCATCGCATTGTACATAGCGGGAACGATTTTGTCGCAGTTGCCGATACCGATCCACGCGTCACAGGGGTGAGCGGCAATAATCGATTCGATCTGGTCGGTGATCAGCTCCCGGGAGGCGAGCGAGTACTTCATTCCGTAATGGCCCATGGCGATGCCGTCACAGATCGCCGCACCGATATTGGCGTACCAGACGTTAAAGCCCAGCCTTTTCAGCTCATCGCGCAGAACGTCTCCGAGCCTGTCCAGGTGGGCATGCCCGGGGATATGGGTGGTATATGAATTAATGACCGTAACAAACGGTCGGTCGAGGTCCTTTAAAGAGTCGATGACTCCGGCCGCTTTCATCAGAGACGCGGCCGGCAGCATTTTGTTTCCCTCGGCAACGATTCGGCTGCCGTGTTTGCGAACATTTTCTATGCCGTCATTGATAAACTGTTTTTCGTCTTTATTCTGCATGTCCAGCGGTCCTCCTTCTTATCCCGTATATTTCATGAATATTTTTCAAACAAGCTAAAAATAACCATGATATTAAAACGTTAGACTACATTTCAGTAACTTCTCAATAAGTCAGGTGCGCTTTTTTATAAATCCCCCTCAATCCCCCTTTTTCAAAGGGGGAAGCTAAAGGAAATTAAATCCGCTGAAGCTTTAAGGGCCTTTCAAGTTTTTCGTTTGCCGAATTCAACTGGGGCTCTCCGGAAATAACCGCCACGGCGTGATTTTCCTGATTGTTGTCAAAATACTTGCGAGCGACCGCCAGCACTTGATCACGGTTCAGGGTAAGCAGGCGTTGCTTAAAACGCTGCCTTGCTTCATCTGTGAGGGAGATGATTTTACGGTAAAACGCTTTGCGGGCAGCCGGACCGGGTGGGTCCGGTTTGTCTATTTCAGAGCAAACCTGTAGGATGGCCTCGTTTATATCTTCATCACCGTAATGATCCGACCGAATAAAATCTGCGGCATTTTTGAAGACATCCAGGGTCGATACAATATGCGGATCACGATAGGAGGCGAGGCAGAACATGCCGTCTTCCGGATTATACAGCGAAAATCCACCGTAAGCGCCCCCCTTTTCCCGAATTTCCCGATGCAGATACATGGAACGAAGCATTTTGCTGATCACCGTCAGCGCCGGAGAATCCTCGTGCTCCATGCGGACTGTCTCAAAGGCCTGGGCCACAAATGAAACCGCCGTTGAGGTACTCCAGCCTTCCCTGGGGGTTCCATTAAGAACTTCTATCTCCGGCGGATGGAAGGCGGCAACACCGTTCTTACCATCGGTATTTTCTCCGAGCTGATCGTACAAAGACTGAATTGAAGATTCAGCAGCCGAAATTGCGTTTTCTTCACCGATCAGTGCTATTTTGAGATTGTTTTGAAGAAATACTTTCCTGTGAATGGAAACCAGTTCTCCGGCCAGGAGTTTTAAACGATCGTCTGATATATTCTCCGTTAAGCGCTTTACAGTCTGCAGCTGATGAATACCGCTCCAGGTTTCGCTGAGACTACGGGCCACGGAAAAATTACGTGAAGCCAGTGAAATCGCCAGCCGATGTCCGTTGTTTACGACCATGGATTCCTGCGCCGCACGGTATTCCAGCAGTAAACTTTTTAATCGAACAAGGTCTGAAAAATCTACATGAGAGAGAAGCTCTGAAATAATGTCGAACATGTGCTCCCGGTTGCGGTTCAGGCATTTTCCACTGAATGACACAAAGGGGATGCATTCACCTGAACCATTAAAGCCGGTTCGGGCATGGGATGACAGGGTGATTCCGCCGGTATACAGATCGATTCTTTTCGCCATATCGGTATAATCATGAACGTCAGTTCCGACCTTCGGCAGAGCGTAACAGAAAAAGGGCACCAGCGGAACCAGTTTCGGGTCCAGCAGCCCGGCACCTGCAGCTGCCGCATAATAGAAAATGCCCGAGGTGTTTTGCGCATAACAGATCGCCGGAACCCGGTCGAGGGTCGCTGTCTCCCCGATTCGCTGAATCTCGGCCGGTATATCTTCCCGCATCAGTGTGGGGAGGCTGGACACATCTTCTTCTGTTTCCTGCAGTTTTGCCAGTGCCCCGGCATCGGCCATTATTTTGTCCAGTTCAGATTTCTTCAAGCCGGTTCTGATTTGTTCGAGTTCCGCCGCAACCCTTTCCGTTTCTTTTTTCTCCATCGATTGGTCCGGAACCAGTGAAAATAGAACCTGGTGTGGGTTGTCCAGAAAATACTTTTGGATACGGTTTTCAAAAAAAGGTCCACGGGACATTGCCCCGCGCAGCTTTTTTAAATCTTGGTCCAGCTGCAGCCGGCTTAGCGGATCCCCGCCATGGATCCAGGTGGCGGTCATGATTAAAAGCTGCTTGATACCATAGGGATAGGGACTGTTAGTGACTTCCCGGCGATGAAATTCAACCTGATGGATGGCCGATTCGATCAGATCTTTTTCGATACCATGACTGACCAGTCCATTGAGAACATCAAGAACAATGGTCTTGATTTTTTCCGCCGCAGCCTCTTCCACGTCCTTCAGACCGAAGACAAACATGGTATCCCGACTGTCGGCGTCAAAGCCGGCCGTATCGCACAGGGCGGTCCCGAGCTGCGAATCGATTAGGGCCTTTCGCACCGGAGATGCGGGGTTGCCGAGAAGAATCTGTTCCAGCAGTGCCAGGACAAGGACTTCAAAAGTGTCTCTGATGTCGGAGGTCAGCCACGCTACGCAGGCCTGATATTTTTCAAGCGGGTCTTCGTTTTCAGCCAGGGGGTAAGATTGGGTCTCCCGCCGGGGCTGATCCCAACGCGGCTGGGAGGGGACATCGGTATCCGGTTCGATGCGCTGAATATTCTTAAGAATCTTTTCCTGGATAAACTCCAGGTGGTCCTTCACGGGTAAATTACCATAGGTATAGAAATAGGCATTGCTGGGATGGTAATGATGCTGATGAAACGCCTTGAGCTGGTCATAGGTCAGGCTTGGAATGACGGCAGGCTCTCCTCCCGAGTTGTGACGATATGTGGTGGAAGGATACAGGGCTCTAAGCAGAGACCGCGCCATCACCTGATCCGGTGACGACATCGCTCCTTTCATCTCATTGTAGACCACCCCTTTATAAACAAGCTTATATTCGGCATCCTCTTTTGCCTCGCCTTCAATTTCAAGGCGGTGTCCTTCCTGTTTGAAACTGAGCTCGTCGATTGCGGGAAAAAAGACCGCATCGAGATAGACATCCATGAGGTTGTAATAGTCTTTGCGGTTCTGGGTGGAAAAAGGATACATGGTCCAGTCCGAAGCGGTAAAAGCGTTCATAAAGGTACTCAGGCTTCTTTTCAGCATGGAAAAAAAGGGATCGCGGACCGGAAATTTATCGGAACCGCAAAGAACGGTGTGCTCCAGTATGTGGGCAACACCGGTTGAGTCTTTCGGAACGGTTTTGAAGGCAACGCCGAAGGTGTTTTCCCGGTCGTCATTGCTGATGTGGATGTGCCTCGCACCGGTTTCAACGTGCCGGAATTCATAAAAAAAAGCTCCGGTTTCCCGAAGTTCAACCACGCGCTGCAGGGAGTATCCCTGATAGTGTCTGCTCTGCTGTAAATCCTGATTGTTCGGATCTCTTCCTTTTTCCATAATCACATTCCTGACATGGCCAAACCAAAACCGATTTAGGAATTGCAAATTAAGGGGTTGAGGAATTAAACAACAAACACCTTCGATTTCAAATTCCTCAATTCCTGAATCCCTAAATTCCTCAATCTTTCATTCTTTATTGGCCACAGTCGATATAATAATTGGCCACAGTCGATATAATATTTTTTTGCCAAAAAACAAGAAATTCAGAATTCAAATACTATAAGGTCCTTCATTTGGCGATATACACACCACGGCTTTTTCGTTTGATCGCCCCGTTTTTGTTTAACCGGAAAATGATATTCCTGATTTTCTTGTCGTCAAAGCTGGTCCTTGCTTTAATTTCATCAAAACCGGCCCCCTGTTTTAAATTCCGGATGGCCTGCAGCACCCTGTCAGTGGCCGTCGAAGCCGTCCGCCCGCGCCGCTTTACCCCCCCTGCGACCTTTTTGGCAGGCAGACGTCCGCGTCTGCCGGGGGCACCCGACGCCTTGAGCAGCTTCTCAAGAAGGTCCAATTTGGCCAGCAGCCTGTCAACATCCTTTTTGGTGGGAATGTCGTAGGTCTGCATGAAAAACTTCACCATTGCATCGAATGTCACAGGTTTGCCCTTTCGCTTTGCCATAGCTCCTCCTTGAACGTTTTTATTCGCCCGGATATTTCAAGAAATATGCACTTAATATTTAAAAATTATTGAATAACTGACCAAATGTCAAGTCGGACCGCACATCGCTCCAAACAGGGTGCCGAAAGATTCATGATCACGATATTGAATAATATAATCGCTCGTGGTAAGAATTAGGCTTTACGAAACGTTTTCAGCCTAATATCCGATCGGCCCTTCGGGCTTTGAGGATCGTCCCCGTCGTGGCGGGGACTAGAGGATCGGCCCTTCGGGCCTTGAGGAGCGCACCTGCTTTCGCAGGCGCTTAAGACTCGCCTGTAGCCGCGAGACAAAAAACGAATCAGGAGAGCGTATTTCCTGCCTCAAGTGAAGCTCGTTTAGAGTGGAACGCTCTTCAAACGGAGCGCAGGTACTGCGCGTAGTGCTCTTCTAGTTCGCCTAAGGCGAATGATCCTTTGGCGGCAAGTGCCATACTCCATAAAAAGCTATGGCCTCTTTACATCATATAATCAGCGATTTTCTTGTTGAATCACAATAGTGGAGCACTGCCAAATGACATCTCCCAGGGTATTGCTGGCGGCATGGAACATCCGTGCTAAAAAGCAGCTCGGCCAGAACTTTTTAATCGATCCGTCCACGGCTTCTATGATTGTTGCCCGGGCCGGAATTTTAGCGGACGATGTCGTGCTCGAAATCGGTGCCGGTCTGGGAGCGTTGACAATACCGCTTGCCCGGATTGCTAAAAAGGTGTTTGCCGTTGAAAAGGACCGCCAACTGCTTCAACTGCTAAAAACAGAGCTGCGGGTCCACAATATCTCCAACGTTATATTAATAGATAAAAATATTCTCCGATTTAACATCAACGAATTCGCTCTGCAATACAGCCGCAAACCTGTCGTAATGGGCAACTTGCCCTATAGCATTTCGTCCCAGATCCTTGTTCAGCTGATATCCTCACGAGATAATCTGAACCGGGCTGTTTTGATGTTCCAGAAAGAACTGGCCGGACGGCTGGCCTCCCGGGCAGGCGGTAAGAAGTATGGACGACTGACGGTTATGCTCCGGTACTGCGCAGATATAAAATCGATTGCACGAATCGATGCGGACCTTTTTTTTCCCAAACCCAAAGTCGATTCCGAAGTCCTGGAAATACAATTTAAGAAAAAACAGCGCGATATCGCTAAAGACGAAAATTTTCTTTTCAAGGTGATCAAGGCCGCATTCGGCAGAAGACGGAAAACGCTGAAGAATTCTCTGGCGGGCAGTGAACTGGAAATATCCGCCGCTACTGCACTTGCCGCACTGGATCTTGCCGGCGTTGATCCATCCCGAAGAGCTGAAACCCTTGAGGTAAGCGAGTTTGTGGCACTCAGTAACGCATTGGCGGAAATAGTCGGAAATAACCGGTAACAGATCATAAAATCTAAAAAGATTTGAAAACATGTAAAATCCGGGTTATAAGAAATGTGCGGAGGATGATTTGAGAAAACATACAATACTGCTGGTGGATGATGATCCATTTATCCTGACAGGGATCGGACAGAACCTGGAAAGCGAGGGCTACGAAATCACAACGGCTGAGAATGGCGAAACTGCCCTGGAGTTACTCGAAAAGTCCGCCTATGATCTTGTGATTACCGATCTGGTGATGGAAAAAATCGACGGCATCCAGATCTTGAAAAAGGCAAAAGAAATCAGCCCGGAAATAATGGTTATTATTTTGACGGGGTACGGCGACATGACCTCCGCCATCGATGCCCTTCGGCTGAATGCTGACGATTATATGCTGAAGCCCTGCCAGACGGAAGAAATGAACTTCAGGGTTGCGGCCTGTCTCGAAAAACTCGAACTCTCGCGCAAATTAAAGTTGTACGAGCAGATACTGCCGGTATGCTGTGTCTGTAAAAAAATCAGAGACGATGAAGGTAAACAGCCGGGCTCCGGCAGATGGATGCCGGTTGATCAATACCTGTGGAAAAAAGCGCGACTTTCCATTTCATCAACCTACTGCCCCCACTGTGCCTCGGAGGCAATGAAAGAACTGGATCGCATCGAACAACAGCCTGCCGACCCTGAAAAAAAATAATCTGATTCACAACGCGGCCACCAGCCATGAGATGCGGCTTAAAAAGTAATTCTACATGTGTTCAGCGATTGACACTGTCCTATCCCCCAACATATTCACATAACTTCCCAGTTCGTTGTCGTACCAGCCGTAAATCACCGCCTGGGTCAACGGAATCCTGATCACCGGGTCTTTCAAATTCGCAATGACATTTTTATCCAGTCCCGGAACATTTTCCAGGTCAATGGTGACTTCCGCTGTGCGGGTGTGGGTTTCGTAACCTTCAATGATCGTAGCGGCCTTTGGCGTTCCGATGATATCACCTGAAACATTCTGCTTTTCCGAGAAATTAAGGTAGCCGTTTGGATCCGCCTCGGCTGCCTGCCGATAAACATCGTTGATCATTTCCCGGTGAATCAGGTCACCGCTGATCTCCTCCTGCAGGTCTACAACCAGAATGATCAGGGAGCCGCTGGCAGTGGGAACCCTTACCGATTCAGCGATGAAGCCGATCTGCTCCATTTCCGGTATGACCAGCCTCAGTGCTTTGGCCGCACCGGTTGTGGTCAGAATGATGTTGTTCATGATGCTGCGGTTCTTCCTTAAATCTTTTTTGCCGGCCCTGGGCAGTCGATCGAGCACTTCCTGAGATCCGGTTGCGGCGTGAACGGTTGCCATGGAGGCCGAAAGAATTTTTCGCGGCCCGAAATAATCCAGCAGCGGTTTCATCATATGTGCCAGGCAGGTGGTGGTGCACGACGCATTGGAAATGATGCGATGGCGCCGGGGGTCATACTCATTGGTATTGATCCCCATGACGGTTGTTATCGCATCCTCCGGCATCAAACCGCGTAAATCATCCTTTGCATCTTTGATTTTAAACGGCGCTGATACGATGACCTTCTCGGCCCCTGCCTCAAGATGGCCGCGAGTGCTGCCCCCGGGGAGATCCGGCGGTTGGGACGGGTCCAAGAACTGGCCGGTAGTGTCCACAACCAGCTTGACGCCCTGATCCTTCCAGCCGATCTCAGCCGGATTCCTGGCGGATCTTAAAAACCGCACCCGCATGCCGTCGACGATAATAGTCCCTTCTTTTTCATCCAGCTCACCGATCACCGGCGGTGAATTCTGCCCGTATAAGAAACAGTGAAGAAAACCGTATGTGGAATCCCTCTCGATATAATGGGCGATATCTTTAAGGGAAGTACCGGCCTCACGTCCGATATTAACAACCAGCTCATCAAAGTACTTTCGCCCGACTTGATGCCAGACCGTTAGCTTACCGATTCGGCCCAGTCCGTTGATGCCGAGCTTTAATCCACTTTGGGTGGCAGAATTGTTCGCCGTCATCTCATTTCTCCGTTTTTACTCCTCATTCACTTTCAGTTTTCCAAGGTATACCGATCCCTCGTGTCCGTCAATGCTTATGAAATTGCCCGAATCAATCCGCACATCTTTTAGCATGCAGTATTTTTCTTTTTCATCGCAGATCAAATCCCCGCAGCCGACCACGCAGGTCTTGCCCAGGCGATGTGCTACCACGGATGCATGGGAAGTAACCCCGCCGCGTGCCGTCAGAAGGCCGTCAGCGGCGTATATCTCTCTAATATCGTCCGGAACGGTATCGCTGCGGGCAAGAATCAAATGGGTATCCGGCTCCAGAGCCCTCCATTTGTCGATATCTTCCAGACTGAACACCACCCGTCCGGTCATGGCGCCTCCCGCAATCCCGATACCATGGCCCAGGTATATCTCTTCCGTGATCCCCAGCAGGTCGAATGTCCGGACCTTCTTGCGCTCCCGCATGGCCATATCCCGACACTGCAATATGTACAGGTCCCCGGGAGAGGGAGACTCAAAGGTAAACTCCATTTCCTGGGGTGTCCAACCCTCTTTATAAATAAGACGGCTGGCCCACCCTTTCAGCGCATAAAATATCTCGGGAAAATGAGATTCCAGGGTGATGTCGGTCTGCCGCATCTCAATCTCCTGCTGGTAAATCGATATGGGCAGGGTAATGACCAGGCCGGAAACCACATCTTCGCCCTGATTTCCGAGGGTGAAATCGCCCCACAGCTTCAGCACTTCTCCCGGCTGCCTGGGGTTGTGGGTAAAAAACACCCCGGAACCGGAATCTCTTGAAAGATTTCCGTAAACCATTGCCTGCACAGTCACAGCGGTTCCCCAGTCATCGGATATGCCCATGATTTTGCGGTAAGTTCCGGCTTTAGCGGATTCCCACGAATGGAGTACTTTTTTAATGGTCGTGTACAGCTGGTCGTATGGATCTTCAAGAATGTCTATCCCCGCGTCGCGTATCATGTTCTTATAGGTCAGCGCGACTTTTTTCATCTGGTCACCGGTAAAATACCGCTTATACTCTATACCGACCCGCCGCTTGAGCTCGCTGATGATGTCATCGAAGTCATCGCGCACCAGGCCGAAGGCCATGCCGTAACATTGTAGAAATCGGCGATAATTGTCCCAGGCGAACCAGGCATTGCCGGTGTTGTTTGCCAGTCCGGCCGTGATCTCTTCATTCATTCCGACGTTCAGAAGAGTGTCCATCATACCCGGCTGAGAGATCGAAGATCCGCTGCGTATAGAAAACAGCAGCGGGTTGTCCGGGCTGCCAAATGACTTTCCGGTAACTTTTTCCAGTTTCGATATGTGGCGGGCGACCTGTTCCTGAAAATTTCGTTCCGCCGGTGTGTAGCTGTCGATTACTTTTCGGCATCGAAACACCTCGGTGGTAATAATAAAACCGGGCGGTATCGGCAGGCCGAGATCCTGGAGTTTGACCAGACTCATCCCCTTGTTGCCGAGATAGATCAGTCCGGAAACCCTGTTGTTCGGCCGGCGGATGGTCGTCATTGCATTTTCAGGATCGTAAATGAGAAGCTGGTGTAATTTATCCTTGGGTAGTTTATCCGCCTGCTGGAAAAGAATGTTGAGGATTCGACTGACAAAACGGTCCAGCTGCTGCAGCCCGAGTGACAGCGCAATCCGATCGCGGAAAAATATTTCAGAAACCCTGTGTTTGATTTTATCGTGGCCGGCAATGGCTTCACCGTCCCGGGGAAGGTATTTAGACAGGATCTGTCCGGAGGGCAGCTGATCCAGGATATCGGACAGGTTCTGCTCATGAACGTTATGGAAATAATCGTTAATAATGTTTTTACCAGCGGAGGCAAACCCTTTAAAGATATCGAGATACTGGGTAAAGGTAAATCCACTCACCTCCAGGGAGTGGGCCAGCAGATCAAGTTGACTTTCAATTTCAACCGAGGAGATACCATCCAGTCTCAGGGCCTTGTCAAAGAGTCGCATCCGGGCATAAATCTGGTAAAATGTTGCTTTGGTGATCAGGCTCAGATCAATACTGTCGATAAGTTCCTCAAAAAGAACGTTAACCAGGGATTCGATGCGAAATGTCAACCCGAGAGCATCGAATTTCATTTCGTGATAACTTCCGTACATGGAAGGAATGTCTATTGTAATATGCCTTTTTTTGTAAATATCCTCCCGGATCTCAAATTTTTCCGAAGATAATATGATGGATTTGAGCACTTTCAAAAAATCCAGCAGCATAAATAATTTCTTCTTCAAATCCGGTTCGGTCAGAGCCGATTTCAGCCGTTTTAAGTCCGGAAAGGCTTCCGTAGATAGCTGTGCGATGTAGCTGTTCAAGTCGATGAAATCGATATTATATTTTTGATGCAGCAATTGATAAAATGCCATCAACAGTGTCAACCGCTGCCGATCATCTTCAGGCACCCGGGAAACCCCCTGCAGCAGCTCCTCCAGCAGTTCCGTTTTACAGGTGAGAACACCTTTGGGGATGGTGATGCCTTCATCTTTAAGCCGGGAAATCAGCCGGTGGACACCATCGATGTGGCGCCCCCGAGTCTCGATCTGTTCGTAAATATTCGGCGGGATCACATTCTCCAGCCATTTTTTGTCCCGCGTTGACCAGAATTGCAAAATGGCTTCCATCAAGTCAATAATCCGGTTGCTGCTTTCAACGTGGCTTTGCTTGCGGAGAAAATGGATCAGAATGTCTCTGCGGCGGGTGATTTCATCGACACGGGTTGAAATATCCCTCAGTTTTCCTTCAGCGCCGATGTCATTGAAATAGACCGGAAAAATCCGGGCCAGTTGCTTGGTCAGATTATAGACCGGCCCGATGTCACTGTTCAGAGAACGGGTGATGTCACGGGGAAATAGATCGGTATCTTTGATGAAGACCCCGGTGACTGCCAGATGGATAATCAGAACGGAAATGATCCGGGTCGACCACTTCGGGTTCAGTTCAATAAGCTCGAGCCAGGTTCTGATATTCTGAATATGGGCACTGTTAACCCTTATCTGCCAATCGTTTCCGACTCCGGTAATCTTCGGGGTCTGGAAACCTAAATCAACAACGTGATTGAGGAAATAATTGACCAGATCACTGTCATCGGTTTTATAGACACCTTTGCCCATGTTCAGGACACAGTTGAGGGCGGTGGCGGGATAGTTTACGGATTGCGTCTTCAGGATTGAAAAAGTTTTCCGGATCAGTTTTCGAATATATAGATCGGACTCATGCTCGATGAGCCAGCTGAGCGTCCGGTTGATGTCCCGCAGCGCTTCTTCATGGATCATCGAGAGGCCGGAAATATTCATCATATGAAAAAGAAAAATAACTTTCCACTGGTTCCCGCGTCTGGATTTTCCCCTTGCCTCCAGCAGTTTCTGGGGAAGCTGCCTGTATATATCGAC
>DAOVBC010000095.1 GCA_030670715.1 Deltaproteobacteria bacterium
CTCGGTTCGGGTAAAAAACTCCTGGTCACCGTATGACCAACCCAATCGGGCCAAATAGTTAATAAAAGCGTCCGGCAAAAAGCCCATGTCCCGATAAGCCGTTACCGACATAGCCCCATGGCGCTTGCTCAACCGGGCCCGGTCACTGCCCAGCACCCTGGGAACGTGCCCGAACAAAGGCAGCGGGCTTCCCAGCGCTCTGTACAGAAGAATCTGTTTGGGGGTGTTCATCACATGATCGTCGCCGCGGATGATCGTGTTGATTCCCATGGTAATATCATCCACAACGACCACAAAATTGTACGTGGGGGTGCCGTCGCTTCTGGCAATGATAAAGTCATCAAGTTCCGCGTTTTGAAAGACGATATTGCCTTTAATAACGTCTTCAATCACCGTGGTTCCCGACAAAGGGGCCTTAAAACGCACAACAGCGTTTTCCGTTTTCTTCAGCCATTTTTCACGGCAGGTCCCATCATATTTGGGTTTGCCGCCGACCGCCATGGCCTTTTCCCTCATTTCCTCAAGCTTTTCCGGGGAGCAGGTGCAGTAATACGCATGCCCCCCGTCGACGAGTTTTTGAATGAACTCGCGGTAAATATCGAATCGTTCCGACTGAAAAAAGGGCCCCTCATCCCAATCGATACCCATCCACTCCAGGGCTTCGAATATGGCGTCGACACTGGCCTGTGTCGAACGTTTCGTATCCGTATCTTCGATGCGCAGCACAAAACGGCCGCCGGTATGACGGGCATACAGCCAGTTAAAAAGTGCGGTTCGTGCCCCCCCCACGTGGAGGTAACCGGTGGGGCTCGGCGGGAAGCGGGTGACGATCTCTTTCATTTCAACTAACCTTTAATTGCTTATTTTTTTATTTTTTGTTATAATTAACATTAACCAATTGAAATCATATGAATTTAATTGTATTTTTTACTACATGTTAAAGCTTGATAAGTATAGTTATTAGTAAATTCTTGTAACCCCCGAGCCATACCGCCATTTTCCCGGTCCGGTATTTTTTCGATTGTTTTCGGCAGGTTGAGCAGATCGCTTCCGGAACAACCCAATTTATATGTTTACAAATTTATTTATGATATTAATAGGTTAAGAATGTGCACCGTCATCGTCTGATTGAGAAAATCCCCAATATCACATCAGCAAGCACAGTACAAGCAAACAAAATAAAAAAATACAAAAAACCTTGACAAGCGCCCTTAATTGAATTACTTATTCGCTTTATTTTATTTGGTTGAGTGATTTAAGCTGTATTTACAATATATTCAGTATGTTAGGAGATTGCTAATGGCAGTTCCAAAACGAAAAACATCCAAGTCAAAGCGGAATAAACGTCGAACTCATCAAAAAGTTGACCCACCGAATCTGTCAACCTGCCCCGAATGCGGCGAGGCGAGGCTGCCCCACCACGTCTGCCCGAGTTGCGGCTCTTATAAGGGTCGAACCGTAGTCGAAACAGAAGAATAACACCTGGTAAGGAAAAATCATGTCTGTGTCACAATCAGATTCTGATAATAAACTGTACGGTTTGGATCCGGAGTTAAGGCAGATGGTCCTTGATACGGTCGCGCAGCTGAAAAAGCGGCTCCTGTCCAAGGACAACGTTCTCGAATGGGATCAGAAGGAAATTTTTCCTGAAGACACCATCCGGGAGATGCTGGGACCGGAAATCGGGCTGCAGCTGTTGATGCTTCCGGAAGAGTACGGCGGCATGGGCGGCGGTGCACGGGACAGCTGCATTGTTACCCGCGAACTTTCCAAAATATGCCTGGGGATCAGCACGGCATTTTTTGCCATCCAGCTGGGCGCTGACCCGTTGATGCTCGGCGGTACGGAAGAACAGAAAGTGAAATGGCTGGGTGCCCTCGCCGAAGGGGATACCCTGGTCGCTTATGCCGTGACCGAACCGGTCGCCGGAAGCGATGTCATCAATATCAAAACCAAGGCCGACCCGGTGACCGGCGACAACGGTGAGATCATCGGCTATAAAATAAACGGCACCAAGCAATTTATTTCCACCGGGGCGGCCGCAGATTTCATCACCCTGCTCGCCAGGACCCCGGAAGGCCTCGCCTTTTTCGTCATTGAAAAGGGCACCGAGGGGTTCAAACCCGGTCGGAGTGAGGAAAAACACGGCATCCGTGCCTCACAGACTTCCTCCCTCACATTTACAGATGTATTTGTACCGGTTGAAAATTTAATCGGCGGTGAGCCCGGACTGGGTCTGAAACAGGCCAACCAGGTATTCGGCCTTACGCGGCTTATGGTTGCTGCCATGGGGCTGGGCGCCGGTGAGGCGGCACTGGATATCGCCATACCCTATGCCAAGGAGCGGTTTGTCAGCGGCTCCCTGCTCTCCGAAAAACAGGGGTACACCCACAAACTGATCGTTCCCAACGCGGTAAAACTGGAAGCAGCTGCGGCCTTCATCGAAGAAACGGCAGAGAGACTCGACGCCATGGAGACGGAACTGCAGGTGGAAGGTTCCATTGCCAAGTATTTTGCCACCGAGGCGGCAAATAAGACCGCTGACGATGCGATCCAGGCCCTTGGCGGGTACGGCTACATCAATGAATTCGAAGTCGAAAAGATTAAAAGGGATGTGAAAATTACCTGTATCTATGAGGGTGCCAGTGAGGTTCAGCAGAATATCATCGGCATTTTTCGCTGGAGAAAGAATGTAAAATCAAAGGGCGAATTTTACAATTCGATGGCGGAGGAGATGGAGCGGCTTGATGAATCTTATCCGAATGCCGGATGTCACACATACGGAATTGCGGCACGGGCTCTCAATGAAACGGTGATGCTGGTTCATCGCAACAAATTGACTCGACGCCAGCATGTTATGTTTGCCCTGGCAGATATGATGACCCATGTTGAAGTCGGCGTTGCTCTGGCCCGCAAGGCTGCGGCCGCCGCCCGAACTGATGATGCCGCAGCGGAAAAATTGCAGCTGATGTCGCGTATCTTCGCTCACGATGTGGCCCGGTTAGTGACCCGGAACGTCATGACCATCCTTATGGGAACCGGTATGTTCGATGAGAGGACTGTTGCCGAATTTATGGCGACCGCCAATCTGGATGAACTGAAAGAGAGCTATGTTAACGTCATCAGCGACATGGATCGCGTCGCAGACATACTGTTTGAGAGGTAATCATGCCCGCTAATGGAAAACGAACAATTGTTGTTACCGGTGGTTCAAGAGGTATCGGAAGGGCGGTTTGCATTGCCTTGGCCGCACCGGAAGAGCACATCTTTTTCAATTATTTTTCGCCCGTAGACCCGGAGGGTGAAGAAGCTGCCGCCCGGGAAACGATTGCAGCTGTGACCAATGCGGGCGGAGAAGCCACCGGTATGGCCGTGAATGTCACCTCGGCAGATGAGGTGGCCGGCTTTTTTGGACAAGTTATGGAACAGACCGGTCGGATCGATGTTCTGGTAAACAATGCCGGTATTACAAAAGACACGCTTTTAGTGCGGATGAAAGAGGCGGACTGGGATATCGTTCTTGATATCAATCTGAAGGCGGCATTCCGTTGTATTCAGAATGTAGCCAGACCAATGATGAAGCAGCGATCGGGGCGCATTGTCAATATGGCGTCAATTGTCGGGGTGGTCGGCAACGCCGGCCAGGCCAATTATGTGGTTTCAAAAGCCGGACTTATCGGGCTTACCAAAACTGCCGCAAGAGAGCTGGCCCCGCGGGGCGTAACGGTCAATGCCATTGCGCCAGGATTTATCGAAACCGACATGACTGCTGCTTTGCCGGAGAAAGCCAGGGAAGCCATGCTGTCGCAGGTACCCCTTGGACGCGCCGGTAAACCCGAAGATGTGGCTTCTGCAGTGGCTTTTCTTGTTTCGGAAAGCGCTGCGTATATAACAGGACAGGTTTTACATGTAAGTGGTGGCATGTATATGTGAATTCGAAAGGAGGAAGATAAATGTCGATAGAGGATAAGGTTAAAAAGATTATTGCTGAGAAACTGGGTGTTGATCTGGAAGAGGTAGTACCTGAGGCGTCATTTGTGGATGATCTGGGTGCGGATTCGCTGGATCTGGTTGAGCTGATCATGTCAATGGAAGAGGAATTCGACACCGACATTCCTGACGAAGACGCTGAAAAAATCCAGACAGTTCAGGACGCGATCAACTTCGTTCAGGCCCAGGCCTGAAGACGATTATGATTTGAGTAAAGGAGGTTATTTTGAACAGACGGGTGGTTATTACAGGGATAGGACTCGTCACCCCCATTGGCATCGGTGTCGACGAAACCTGGGATGCGCTCTGCGCGGGAAAATCAGGAATCGGCGAGATCACCCAGTTTGATGCTTCAAAGCATATTACAAAAATTGCCGGGGAAGTGAAGGGATTTCGCAAAGAGGATTATCTCCCCATCAAAGAGGTCAAGCGCACCGAACTCTTTATTGCCTATTCTCTTGCGGCAACACGGATGGCCATGGAGGATTCCGGCTTTAAGATTGATAACAAGAATGCCCATCGTGTGGGTGTCATCACCGGCTGTGGTCTGGGCGGCCTCAACATCCTGGAGCGAAATATCCACAAGCTGCTGGGCGATGGACCCAGGCGGATATCGCCATTTTTTATTCCCATGATGATCGGTAATATGGCACCCGGCATGATTTCAATTCATTTCGGTGCCAAAGGCCCGAATGCGTCGCTGGCAACGGCCTGCGCTGCCGGTACGCATGCAGTCGGCGATTCATTCAAGTTGGTTCAAAACGGCACCGCAGATGCGATGATTACGGGAGGGGTTGAGGCCGTTGTGACGCCGACCTGCATTGCCGGTTTCAACGCTATGAAGGCGCTTTCCACCCGCAATGATGAACCGCAAAAAGCATCCCGCCCCTTCGACCGGGACCGTGACGGTTTCGTTGTAGGTGAAGGCAGCGGCATTCTTATTATCGAGGCCCTGGAACATGCCCTGGAAAGAGGGTCCAAAATCTATGCGGAAATCATCGGTTACGGTATGAGCGGTGACGGCTATCACCTGACTTCTCCGCCGCCGGACGGTGCCGGTGCCGTGCAGTGTATGCAAAACGCGCTGGATGATGCCGGTGTCACATATGACAAAGTTGATTATATCAATGCCCATGGTACATCGACCCCGCTAAACGATCTGTATGAAAGCCGGGCGGTTAAAAAGGTGTTTAAGGACAGGGCCCATTCGATTCCGATCAGTTCAACCAAGTCTATGACCGGTCATTTGCTCGGTGGTGCCGGCGGAATTGAAACGGTTTTTACCGCCCAGACCATTTATCACGGGATTATCCCACCGACGATTAACTACGAGAACGCCGACGAAGAGTGTGACCTGGACTACGTGCCGAATGTGTCCCGTAAACAGAAGGTCGAGTATGCGCTGACCAATTCATTCGGCTTTGGCGGAACCAATGCATGCCTGCTCTTAAAGGGTTTTAACAAAAGCAGATAGACGGACCCCATTAATTCCGACATTAAACCACCACTTCCAGTGGTGGACGCGGAAAGGTTTTACCGACCCGGGGTGAAAACAGCGAAGCCCTGGAAAAAATGATCGAGGTAATTGTCTTCGGCCCCTTCCAGGGGGCTTCCTGAGGCCTCCCGCTCTGCGGGAGGAGCGTTCACATCTCCGGTCCTGCCTCTCAATTTGCCTTCTCTTGCGGGAGGCAAATTTTTTCTTGCAGATATCAAACCAATTCGCTATTTAATAAAATTACGCTTAAGAAAGGCGTTCTTAACGCGCACTAACCCGAATATTTTCTATGAAACACCTCCTGAAGTCGGTGTTTCATAGAAAATATATAAATTACAAATGATTTGTGTCGTTCTGTATAATAATGCTCGCCTTGGTAAGCCAGGGAGATAGATGGAGAAAAGCATGCAGGAAAAAGAAGACAAGAAAAACACCGTCATTATCGGATGTGACCATGCGGCATATCAGTTGAAAGAAAAGATTAAAGAATTTATGGTTTCCAAAGGTTATTCTGTCGAAGATGTCGGGACCCATAGCGAATCATCGGTGGACTATCCGGATTTCGGCGTTCAGGTCGCTTCTCAGGTTTCAAACGGTACCTATCAGCGCGGTATCCTGATGTGCGGAACCGGCCTCGGCATGTCCATGGTGGCCAATAAATATTCTAATGTACGGGCGGCGCTTTGCACAGAGCCTTTTTCCGCAGGCATGAGCCGTCACCACAATGATTCCAACATCCTGGTGTTGGGAGGCCGTATTACCGGAGAAGAACTGGCCTATGAGATTGTTGACGTATGGCTCAAAACGGCCTTCGACGGAGGACGACATCAATCACGCATAGAAAAATTTAGCCGGTTGGGCAAAGCAGGTGAGTAGAAAAGGAAGTGCTCTTGGACCAGCAAATTGTTGAAAAAATAGATCCTGACATGGCCAGGACAGTCGCCAAAGAGTTAAAAAGACAAAGAAATACCCTGGAACTGATTGCATCTGAGAATTTTACCAGCCAGGCGGTAATGGCTGTGCAGGGCAGCGTGCTCACGAACAAATACGCAGAAGGATATCCGGATAAACGGTACTACGGCGGTTGCGAATTTGTGGATATTGCCGAGAAGCTGGCGGTAGATCGTGCCAAGGAACTTTTCAATGCGGCCTACGCCAATGTTCAGCCGCATTCCGGCTCACAGGCCAACATGGCCATATACTTTGCCTTTCTCGATCCGGGAGATACGGTCCTCGGAATGGATCTGGCCCACGGTGGTCACTTGACACACGGCAGCCCGGCCAGCTTTTCCGGCAGACTCTTCAATTTTATTCCTTACGGTGTGCAGCGGGACACCGGAACAATTGACTATGACGAGCTGTCCCGCCTGGCGGAAAAACACAAGCCTAAAATGATTGTTGCCGGCGCGAGCGCCTATCCGCGGATTATTGATTTCGAGCGGTTTGCTCAAATCTCCGGATCGGTGGGGGCTTACTTAATGGTGGACATGGCCCACATCGCCGGTTTGGTAGCGGCCGGACTACACCCATCACCCATTCCCTTTGCGGATGTGGTGGCTTCCACCACCCATAAAACACTGCGTGGTCCCCGGGGAGGACTGATCCTGGCCCAGGCGGATTACAGTGATAGATTAAACAAGCAGATATTTCCGGGCATACAGGGGGGACCGTTAATGCATGTTATTGCCGCAAAAGCAGTGGCATTCAAGGAGGCCCTCAGCCCGGTATTTGCCGAGTATCAGATGAATGTTGTCAAAAACGCCAGAGTTCTCGCCGAGCATTTAATACAGGCGGGTATAAATCTTGTCTCCGGCGGTACGGACAATCACATGATGCTGCTGGATTTACGGAGCCTGGGTATAACCGGTAAGGAAGCGGAAGACACTTTGGGTCGCGCCGGCATCACCGTGAACAAGAACACTATACCGTTTGATCCCCAAAGTCCTTTGATCACCAGTGGAATTCGCCTCGGCACGCCGGCGGTCACGTCAAGGGGAATGAAAGAAGCGCAGATGATCACTATTGCCGGTCTGGTCGCCGACGCGCTGAAGAATCGAAATGATGAAAACATGATGAAAAACATCCGAATCAAGGCCGGTGAGCTTTGCAATGAATTTCCTTTATATCAGGAGTTGACTTAGTACATGTATTCATAAATACGATCACGTATAAGATAATGAAAGTATCAATGTAGACCAAAATACAGCTTCACCACAGAGCCCGCAGAGACCACAGAGGCAAACAAAATGAATTAATTTTTTCTCTGTGTGCTCAGTGGCCTCTGTGGTGAAAAAATATCCAATAATACGTCACTGTAATTAAGGATTAGAGTATTTAGAAACCCGGACAAACCGAGAAGCAGACATGACATCATCGAGAAGGCGAACAAAGTCACTACAACGGGACAGATACTCGATAT
>DAOVBC010000092.1 GCA_030670715.1 Deltaproteobacteria bacterium
TTTTCCCGACATACAAACAGGAATTTAATAGTTGTCTATAACTATCATTTTATGAACAATATATCGATATCTTATTATCAGGGTTTTTGTCAGATAAAACAGAATTTTTTACTTAGCCATTGGTTACACTTTTTACGAAACCATAAAAGTTACCCCGGAAAAATTAAGTTTAGGTAGTTTATAGCTATTTATAATAACGATCATCCTGCAGATGCAATCCAGTTTTTTACCTTCGGGACCACCACATTGTCCCAATTACCGGAAACCCGCAAACAAACAAACCGCTGAAAAAGGCTTTCTATAAAACAGATAATTTTATCGTATAGATAAATTTTTTCGAGTACACATCCCTCCACACCTTCCTTTGTTTCCGGACGGGCTGTTTCCGGCGTTTTAAGACCACTGATATTCAGACTTTCTCCCTTGATATTGAACTGCCACTTTTGTTCCGCTATCCTGAATACAATATTGAGATCTGTGACCAAGGCACCTTTTTTTAACGCCAGAAGGCCTTCCTCGAGTCCGGCATCATCACCCTTAATGGTTATAATCTCAATTCCGTTATTGCGGCGGTTTTCCAGTGCTATACGATTGCCGATTTCAAGAGTGATGAGATCCCGGTCAAGAATTTTTAATTCATTCGGTTGCTTTTCAACCATAAACCATAACCATGTCAGGAATTCATCTCCCAAAAATCGGTACCGGTTGTAAGCGATCGCAACATCAAGCATGTTTTTCTCCGTACATCATCACTCTGTAAACTTTGCTGGAGAGAGTTTATTGAGAATGTCGTGCTCGGAATCGGAGAGCCCGGCGGTGAGGTCCGCAGATGTGTAAGGAAACAACCGAATCAGAGAAAGTTTAAAGGATTGAGAAAAGAGATCTTCCAGGTCTTCGTTGGCTGCCTTCAGGTTTGAGAAAAACCATAACTTTCCATCTTCATAATTCCAGATCAGGTCGTAAGTATTTGGTGTTGCCGGAATTCGCAGAGACAGAGAGAGAGTCACCTTTTCTTTGATTAATTTTTTTTCACTGGCTGAAATAAAAACCCTTCCGCTTTCTGCCAATATCCTGGACTTTTCTATTGCAAAATGCTTGTTGATAGTTTTTGGTGGAATGTTTTTTCGATCAATCCGCAGCGAAAACACTAAATAGGTTCCGAGTAGAAATGATGAACCTTCAAAATCGGGGGCATATGGACTCTCAAAAGATGTCCAGCCCACAGATTTTTCGGAGGCCTCATTATCAATTTCAGATATGGCACTTTTTTTAAGACTGTTTGCGACGGTCTCAAGTATCGGTTCTTCCAACCGGCCCCGGACTCTGTATCGCGTTATCGAAACTGTGGGCGACATTAGCCCCATAATCTATGCATCCCATTGAATAAATATCTATATATAGTGTATACAGAAGATAAAATCGAATATATATAGCGTACTAATCCTGTACTGACAAGATATTTTTCGCATTCTTTAATCGAAGTTAAATAACAACATTTAGGGTTAAAATCTAATACACGGTAATAACTATGAATTTTATTGCAGACTTTCATATGCATTCCAAATTTTCCCGGGCGACGGCCAGAAATCTAGATCTGGAAAACTTGCACATCGCCGCCCAATTAAAAGGGATAACCGTCATTGGAACCGGTGATTTTACCCATCCGGAATGGTTTGCAGAGATTTCGGAGAAACTCGTTCCGGCTGAAGCCGGGCTGTTTCAACTGAAAGATGACATCGCCCGTATCTGCGACCAGCAGGTGCCCGGGGCCTGCCGGCAGAAGGTTCGCTTTGTTTTAACCACTGAAATCAGCAATATTTATAAAAAGGACGGGAAAACGCGAAAAAACCATAATCTGGTATTTGTTCCCGATCTTGAAACGGCGCGAAAATTCTCTGCAACCCTGGATAAAATCGGTAACATCCGCTCCGACGGTCGCCCGATTTTAGGATTGGATGCCAGAGATCTGCTTGAAATTGTACTGGATACCGGTAATCAGGGTTTTCTGGTTCCCGCGCATATCTGGACACCGTGGTTTTCGCTTCTGGGCTCCAAATCCGGTTTTGATTCCATTGAAGCCTGTTTCGAGGATCTGACCCCTCACATCTTTGCAGTGGAAACAGGACTTTCGTCCGATCCTCCCATGAACTGGAGGGTTTCCGGATTGGATGGTCTGACCCTGATTTCCAATTCCGATGCCCATTCACCACCAAAACTGGGTCGGGAAGCCAACCTGTTCGATACGGAGCTATCTTATTTTGCCATCCGGTCCGCCCTAAAGACCGGCGACCCAGACAGCTTTCGGGGAACGATTGAGTTTTTTCCGGAAGAAGGAAAATACCATCTGGATGGACACCGTAAATGCAACGTGCGGTTGTGGCCGCTGGATACGATCAAAAAAAACGGCATCTGTCCTGTATGCGGCAAATCTCTTACCTGTGGTGTTTTGTACAGGGTCGAAGAACTGGCGGATCGACCTGAGGGCACCCGCCCACCAAATTACCATTCATACCATAATTTGGTACCGCTGGTGGAAATACTGGCGGAAATTTTCAATGTCGGAACAGGAACGAAACGAGTTTCAACGAATTATAAGGCCCTGCTGGAGCGATACGGTTCGGAATTTTTTATCCTGCGTCACCTCAAACCCGATGATCTTCTCCTGGCCGGCATTCCCCTGTTGGGCGAAGCTCTTGAAAGGGTTCGACAAAATAAAATCGAAATTTCTCCGGGCTATGACGGTGAGTTCGGGCGGATAAAAATTTTTAAACCTTCCGAGCGTAAAGAAATGAACGGACAGCCGTCTCTGTTTGCAGCGCCGGCTGCCGATCCGGTAAAAAACGAGCGGTTAAATCAGAAATTATCTAAAGCGAAAAGGTCTTTGCCGGAAGACCGTCCAGTATTAGATACCATAGTCGACAGGAAGATCGGCGATTACGGCGGTAGCGAAGAATTGGTTAAAATTGAAACAGCCGTATCCGGCCCTGACCCACTGATGAGCCGGTTAAACCGGCAGCAGCGCAGAGCGGTTGAACATACAGGTGGCCCACTGATGATTATTGCCGGGCCGGGGACCGGAAAAACCCGGACCCTTACGCATCGAATTGCTTATTTGATATCCAGAGCCCATGTTGATCCCGGCAACACCCTGGCGGTCACATTTACCAATAAAGCGGCTCAGGAAATGCGCCGTCGTCTTCATGACCTGTTGGACAGATCAACACCGCTTCCGACTGCGGTAACTTTTCACGCCCTCTGTCTGCAGATATTGAAAGATATCAATGATGGAGAGGTTTTTACGGTAATCGATGATACGGATAGAAAGGAACTGATGGCAAAGGCGCTATGGCAGAGCAGCAGGGGGCTACCGTGTCACAGCGGCCCCGCAAACTGCTTGATCAGATATCACATGCCAAACAGAACATACAACCCCCCGACGCATTTTTCAAAAACTGCGTTGACCGGAAAGCGGCTGCATCCACCACCGCCGTTTACCGGGCGTATCAGCATTTATTGGCGATTCAAAAACTCTATGATTACGAAGACCTTATTTTTCAAGTCGTTCGTCGGTTTGAATCCGATGAAAGCATCCGAAAAAAATATCAACAGCAATACAGAACCATTCTGGTGGATGAGTACCAGGATCTCAATTTTGGGCAATATCGGCTCATCAGGGCGCTTTCGCCGCCCGGAAAGGATCTGTTTATCATCGGTGATCCCGATCAGGCGATTTACGGATTTAGAGGATCGGATGTTAAATATTTTAAACGTGTCGTTGAGGACTACCCCGATGTAAAAGTGATCCGTCTGAAACAAAATTACCGTTCGAGCCAGACCATTCTCAATGCATCCCATCAGGTGATTGCGGCTGCAGACGACGATCAGGAAAACGCATCACAAAGGTCACGCATTTATTCCGGTATCGAGGGCATTAATACGATTCGGATTTTAGAAACGGATTCGGCAAAAGCCGAGGCGGTCGCCGTCGGCAAAGCAATAGAAAAAATGATCGGCGGTGTGGGGTTTTACTCGTTCGATTTCGGTAAAGTTGATGGTTCCGATGACCCAAAGAGCTATGGATTTTCTGATTTTGCCGTGCTCTTCCGGGCCGGATTTCAGGGTGAAATCATAGCCGAAATTCTGCTAAAGGCCGGCATCCCATGCCAGGTGGCCAATAAAAATTACGTCATGCAAAACAAAGGTCGCAATGTCATTTTTTCCTTCCTGAAACTGATTGATAGTGTCGGATCCTACATCGACTTTGAGAGAATATCAAAATATACTGATTGGCAGATAAAAGCTCGCTCAATGACCTCGTTTATCGCCTGGGGCATTCAGCATAAGTTCTCTCTGCGGAAGGCACTTGAAAATGTCCAACGCTTTCCGGTTCCGGGTATCTCGAAAGAAGATCAGAGACAGTTGGCGATATTTGTGAACCGATTGCAGGCATTAAGGAATGAAACCGTGCGGATGCCGATCGACGAGAAAATAAATTTTATATTCAAGAGCTTAAATTCGATCTATTTTGATAAATATAGCGATCAACGCGACGAATTTAATTCGCCGGCCGGGGAATTCGGTTTAAACACCGCTGAATTTCTGACAAAAATGGCACTGCAGACCGACACAGATCTTTACGACCCGAAAGTCGAGAAGGTAGCCCTTCTGACCCTGCATGCGGCAAAAGGACTTGAATTTCCGGTGGTTTTTATTACCGGATGTGAAACAGATTTGATGCCGTTCCGCCCGCCGGAGGGTGAAGTTCAGGATGTCGGAGAAGAAAGACGTCTGTTTTACGTTGCAATGACCCGAGCAAGAGATGTCCTGTACCTGACATACGCTAAAAAGCGCAGAGTTTACGGTAAACTGGGACAGCGGGAACCATCCCCGTTTTTAACGGACATTGAAAACAAACTGAAGCAATATGTGTGTGAACGTTCAGTAAAAAGGCCTTCAAAGGATGCCCGCAAGAGGCAGATGCAGCTCAAGTTATTTTAGAACCGGTTTCAAGACTTCATCTTATGCCCGATAGCTGCGTTGTGATCCATTTATTAAACTTATTCCCGGGACAGTACACTAGTGATTGATTTCTGCCTTTTTCTTCAGCTTGTCGCGACTTAACACCCTAAAATTATAACATATCCAAGCATTGAATATACTGCATTGTACCGCAAAACAAATACACTTGAGTTTCGGTTAAAAAAATAGTAGAATATAAGTCGGACAATACAGGGCTGTTAGGGTTTTTTGGGTTCAGGAAGTAGTGGAAGCGGAAAATGAAATCGACCGACCGGAGCAGATATCTATTCATCGGATTTATTTTAACAGCTTTTCTTTTGTGCGTTCCGATCTCCCCCCTCCACGCCGATATTTACATGTATATCGATCAAAACGGGGTGGTTCATTTTACCAACGTGTTAACCTCATCCGAAGCGGATTATCGCGTCTATATCAAGGAAAACAGCGGAAATACGTACGGTTTGTATACCCCGGGACGGTATGATCACTACATCAAGGAAGCGGCCCAGCTGAACGGCGTCGCCTATCCGCTGCTCAAGGCGATAATCAAGGCCGAATCGGATTTTAATCCGAAAGCGGTATCCAAAAAAGGTGCCCTGGGGCTGATGCAGCTCATGCCGGAGAACATTAAACAGCTGAATATCAACGACCCCTTTGATCCCTGGGAAAATATCATGGGTGGCGCCCGCTATTTCAGAAGAATGCTCGACCGGTTCAAGGGTAAACTGTCGCTGTCTCTGGCGGCCTACAATGCCGGTCCAACCACCGTTGAACGTTTCAACAATCAGATCCCGCCGTATAAGGAAACCGAAGGTTACGTCGAAAAGGTCCTGAGGTATTACTACGCTTATAAATTTTCAGGCTGAAGGACCTGCGCCGAGCGCGATGGCAGGTAAAGACTCACACGATGCCCCTGTTTCGTCCCTTCCTCGTATTTCAGAGTGAAATGGGGCTGATCCGGCTGCAACCGGCCATGTCCGCCGTAATGCGGTGCGTCACTATCCAGGACTATTTGATATTTTCCGGGCGGTGCGTCAATCCCGTAATCGGTAAAAGAGCGATGGGGGTGAAAGTTGAAAACAAAAATACATCCCGCCCTTTTAAATGCGATGATCTTGTCCTCCGAATGCTTGTGCAAAAGATGCGCCGGAGGGGAGTCAAGCAGGCGACGGTCTTTTGTCAGTGCAATCATGTCCCGGTCAAACTGTGCCAGGAGGTGGTATTTGAGACGGGTGTCATCCACCAGATGCCATTGACGGCGCGCGTACCGATAGGACCAGTTATTTCCCTGGCGCGGAAAATCAATCCATTCCGGATGACCGAACTCATTTCCCATAAAATTCAGATAGCTGCCGCCTGCGGTTGCTATCGTGATCAGACGGACCATCTTATGTAGCGCCATTCCACGATCGACCTGCATATTTTCATCTTCTATTTGCATGCAGTCATACATGTCCGCGCCAATCAACCGGAATATGATGGATTGATCGCCCACCAGCGCCTGGTCGTGGGATTCGGCATAACTGATCGTTTTTTCGTCACTGCGACGGTTCGTCAATTCAAACCAGAGCTGTCCGATGGGCCAGTCTTCATCTTTGGTATCCTTTATCAGACGAATCCAGAAGTCCGGAACGCCCATGGCAAAGCGGTAATCAAACCCGAATCCGCCTTTCGATTGCGGAACCGCCAGTCCCGGCATACCGCTGATGTCTTCGGAGATGGTGACGGCGTCCGGCCGGACGTCGTGTACCAGCCGGTTTGCGAGGGCCAGATATGTCAGCGCATCTTCATCGACGCTGTTGTCAAAGTAATCATCATAGGAAGTAAACGCTTTTTCCAGTCCGTGATGGTGATAAAGCATACTGGTGATGCCATCGAAGCGGAAACCGTCGAACCGGTATTCATCCAGCCAGTAGCGGCAGTTGGACAGCAAAAAATGAAGAACCTGGAGCTTTCCATAATCAAAACAGCGGGAATCCCAGGCATGGTGGATTCCCCGCGGTCCGGCATGAAAATACTGATAAAGTGTTCCGTCAAAACGGCTCAATCCCTCCACTTCGTTGGATACGGCATGCGAGTGCACCAGGTCCATGGTCACGGTGAGTCCTGCCCCGTGGGCCGTGTCGATGAGCGCTTTCAGGTCGTCAGGGGTCCCAAATCGTGATGAGGCGGCGAAAAAGCTGGATACCTGGTAGCCGAATGAGCCATAATAAGGGTGCTCCGGGATGGCCATCAACTGGATCGTATTGTAACCGGCGGCAACAATCCTGGGAAGAACACCAAGGGTGAATTCGCGATAGGAGCCGATTTTTTCTTCTTCCTGGGCCATCCCCACGTGGACTTCATAAATGAGCGGCGGGTCTTGCGGACGTTTAAAGTTCTGATTTTTCCATTGATACGGGGATAGGGGCGCCCACACCCGGGCATTGAAAATCAGCGTTGCGGGATCCTGCACCACATGCCGCGCGTAGGCCGGAATACGATCCCCCTCTCCGCCCGGCCAGTGGATTCGGAGACGATACAGGTCACCATGGGACATGTTATCGGCCGGGAGGTGGATTTCCCACACCCCCTCTTCGCCGATTTTATCCAGGGCAAATCCCTTGCGCTGCTGCCATTGGTTCATATCCCCGATCAGATACACCGCGGTGGCATTCGGCGCCCATTCGCGAAAAAGCCATTCGTTGTTTCGGAAATGGAGCCCGAAATATTCATGGCCGGATGCGAAATCGGCCAGGCTTGTTTTTCCCCCGGTCAAACGGTCGGCTGTTTTTTCGATACGTTTCAGCCGGCGCTGCATGATGTCGGCATACGGCTTTAAATATGGATCGCTTTCCAGCAGATGGCTTAAACGGCCGTTCAGTGGTTTCATCCGGACACCTCGCTAGTGCCTAAATTGTGATTTTTTTGCATGAGTCGTTGCTATTTCTGTTTGACTCTTTTTTTA
>DAOVBC010000282.1 GCA_030670715.1 Deltaproteobacteria bacterium
TATCCAGTGATTTCAGTATGTTCTGGATGCCCCCGCATCGCCGTGCGGGACAGGCTCCTCAGGTCCGGCATGACAAGTTCGAACTTTTTACGAGACCATCAAAGCTAAGTGCTGAAAGGGCAGGCGTACCTGATGGTTGAAACAACCAACAACCGAATCCCGGACAAAGTCAAAACCATTCACCTGATCGCCATTTGCGGAACCGGTATGGGCGCGCTGGCCTCCATGCTCAAGGATCTGGGCTTTGAAGTTACCGGATCGGACCAAAACGTGTATCCGCCCATGAGCGATTTTCTGGCAGAAAAAGAAATTTCAGTGGCCAGCGGGTTCCGGGGGCATAACCTCGCCCACCGGCCGGATCTGGTCATCGTCGGCAACGCAGTTTCAAGAGACAATCCCGAAGCGGCTCAAATGCTTCAAATGAAACTGCCGTATTGCTCCATGCCCCAGGCTGTGAACCATTTTATTGCCGTCGGCAAGAAACCGATCGTGGTGACCGGCACCCACGGTAAGACCACCACCGCATCCTTGATTGCCTGGATTCTTCACAGAGCCGGCCTGGACCCGACCTTCCTGATCGGCGGAATCTTAAAGAATTTCGACGGGAACTACCGCCTGGGGAAGGGCGAGTATATCGTCCTTGAAGGGGATGAGTACGATACCGCCTTTTTCGATAAGGGGCCTAAATTTCTGCATTACCGTCCGCAACTGGCTGTTTTAACCGGTGTTGAATTTGATCATGCCGACATTTTCCGTGATCTGGACCATGTTAAAAGCGTTTTTCAAACCTTTATCTCCCGGGTCCACAGTGACAGTACGCTCATTGCATTTGACGGCGACGAGAATATTCAGAATCTGCTGAAACATGGAAACTGCAGCATAGAAACTTACGGCCGGCGGACGGATTCCCACTGGCAGTTGAAAAACATACGCACCGACCCGCCGTATACTTTTTTTGAAGTGTTCAATCAGGGGGTGGGCACCGGAAAATTCAGGTCAAATATGGTGGGTGAGCACAACCTCCTGAACACCATGTCAGCAGTTGCGGTTGTAGATCACCTGCACATATCAAAAAAAGTGCTGGCTGATGCTTTGGATACCTTTGAGGGAATTAAACGTCGGCAAGAGATTCGGGGGAGAAAAAACGGGATTACGGTAATGGACGACTTTGCCCACCATCCGACTGCGGTGCGGGAGACCATCCGGGCCGTACGACCCTTTTACCCCGACGGGCGGATTGTGGCGGTCTTTGAGCCGCGCACCAATTCCAGCATGCGCGATGTGTTTCAGAACGTGTATCCGGATAGCTTTGGTCAGGCCGACCTGATCTGCATCCGCAAACCACCGCTGCTGCACAAGATCCCTGCCGATCAGCGCTTTTCATCCGAGAAACTGGTCAGCGATCTGCGCGATCGCGGAAAGGATGCCCACTTTTTCCCGGACACGGATGCCATTCTTGATTTTCTTACCCGGCAGGCCCGGACCGGTGACCTCATTCTGATTATGTCCAACGGCAGCTTTGACAATATTCACGAGCGATTGTTGAAGAGATTATAGAAAATATAGCCCAATTAAAGAACTATTCACCCTTCTTATTGGATCTGGCGATATAAATAGTGATGGCGATGATGACCGGACCGATCACAATGCTTAGCTGGTCGTGGAAAAATATGCCGTACAGAAAATCGATGAGGCCGAATACGATAAAAAAAATAAAAACGTATTTGTTCATAAGGTTTTGGATACTGGATACTTGATTCTGGATACTTGATCAAGGATGACTGTCATTTTTAGATCCTGCTGAGAAAATCGCACAACAGTCGAACCCCGAAGCCGGTCCCGCCGGGTCCGCAGTAGTCATTGCCCTTTTTACGATATGCGGGTCCGGCAATATCGATGTGGGCCCAGTGCGTCTGGCCGACAAACTCCTCCAGAAACAGGGCTGCCGTGATGGCACCACCCCAGCGTGAGCGGGGCATGTTGTTGATGTCCGCCAGTTCGCTTTTGATCAGGTCTTTGTAATCATCCGGCAGCGGCATGCGCCAACAGCGCTCGCCGGTTTTTTCTCCGGATTGGGTAATCCCTGCGGCAAGTTCGTCGTCGTTTGAAAACACACCGGCATATCCCTCCCCCAGAGCCATGACACAGGCACCGGTCAGGGTGGCCATGTCAATGAGGATCCCGGGTTTGTAACGCTGGACGGCATAAGACAGCGCATCAATCAGTATCAACCGGCCCTCCGCATCCGTGTTGCCGATTTCAATCGTTTTACCGCTGTAACTTCGAATGATATCGCCCGGACGGGTAGCCTTTCCGGAGATCATATTTTCTACCAGCGGAAGAATACCGATGACGCGCAGATTCAGCTTCAGTCGGGCAGACGCAAGCACGGTTGCAGCAACCGCTGCGGCACCGGCCATGTCCACTTTCATCAGATTGATGGTTTTGGTAGTTTTTAAATTCAAACCGCCGGAATCGAAGGTGACCCCTTTGCCCACCAGCGCCGCTGTTTTTTTTGCCCCCCGGGGATGATAATCGACAATCACCATACCGGGTGCACTGCTGCTTCCTTCGGCTACGGCCAGAATCGCCCCGAATTTTTTCTGTTTGAGTTCTTTTTTCCCCAGCACAGTGGTTTTCAGTCCTTCTTTTTTTGCCAGCCGCGCAATTGTCCGGGCGAATGCGGCCGGCTTTTTGTCATTCGAAGGGGTATTGACCCAGTTTCTGGCCAGGAGGGTTCCCTGACAAACCGCCGAAACCCGGGCCGGCAGCGCCTTATATTTTCGGGCGACTGCCGGTTTGATCAGAAAATTGATCCGCTTCAGCGGTTTGGAATCTTTTTGTGTTTTGTACCGGTCAAAGAGATGATTTCTGAGACAGGCCCCTTCCAGCATCGCTTTCAACATGTCAGCCATGTCCGCATCGATTCCATCGCCGGTGGGAACAAGCAGAGAGATCGCAGATAATTTTCTTTGCATACCCTGTGCGGTCGCCCGTCCGGCCATGGCACGCAAACTTTCGGGGCTAACACTTTCGGATTTGCCCAGGCCGATGAACATGATTCGTTGGGCCTTTACTTGCGAGGGGTCGTACAGGACAGCTTCATCCCCTTTAGCGCCTGTAAACTCTTTGAACCCGCGCACGCGCTGAACTGTAGATGCAATAACAAGCGAGTCGTTTAGATCTTTATCTTCACATACCGGAATAACCAGCATTTCTGTTATCTCGGATGCAGGGTCCGTAGAACTTAAAAATAACATGTTCGTAATCTCCACCATGAGTTATTTGAGGGGTTGGGGAGTTATTATCGCTAAACCTCGATTAGAGCGCAGTGGGTTATCCGCTTATCAGCGGGCACTGTTTGAATGCTTTAGGGATCGTTTCGAAAGAACAGCGGGATAATGAATATACAATGAACGCTGCAATCGTTGTGACGCTCTTGACCTATTGATTTAATGCCCTTTATCTGTTCTTTCGTTACGAACCCTTAGGCATGAGTTTGCCCGCTGATAAGCGGATAATTCACGGAGCTCTCATCTCAAAAAAAACTCCCCGACCCCTCAATTGTTTGCGTTAAATCAAGCGGTAATAAATTCCAATAAAGGCACCAATGACCGGAACATAGCGGCAGCCGCTGCGGGTGTCAACAAATCGCTGTTACCATTCAGCCAGTTTTTTCAATCGCGAAACGGTTTCCCAGGAAAAAGACTCATTTTGACAGGGGAGTATGGCATTGTTCGTAAAAATGGGGTCCGCTTC
>DAOVBC010000294.1 GCA_030670715.1 Deltaproteobacteria bacterium
TCACTTGCGGCAGGGCGGCTAATTTAGTAAACTAACTGTTTAGTTAAACTATTGGGTTAATAATGCACTCTGAGTTGATTGTCAAGCGGATATTTATTCGTATGGCATGAAATGATTGCAGGGATGGTTTTCTCGAAATCGTCCGGAAAATACGCAGTAGCGTCTTCAATAATAGCGAGAAACCGCTGATCGATGGTAAACCGTTTTATTTGAGGCTGGATTCAAACATTTCGAGTTTTTCATCGAATATGGCTTTCTGGTTTTCATGTTCGCTGGTGGCAGACTCCAGTTCCTCGAAGAGCCTGTCAATCGCAGATTGACGGGTGTGAATATCCCGGGAGATGTCGGCGATTTTGTCACCGGCCTGTGCCAGCGTTGCATTTTGCATGTCTTCGTTGAGCGTATTGAGCCGTTTTTCGCAGGTCTCGATATCATTTTCAATTCCGGCGATGCGCTTTTCTATCGGTTTTAAAACCCGGCCACGCTCGGTTAAAATCTCGGACCGCCGGCGCCTGGCTTCTTTCTTGTTGAGCTTTTCTTCAGGTCGGGACTTGTCCATATCATCTGAAGAGGATAGCGGTCCCGGTGTTTCTCCTGACCAGCCGCCTTTATCCAGAAATTGCCGGTAACTGCCTTCGAAAATTTCTATCTGATCTCCCTGGAAAACAATCAGGCACCGGGCAAGAGCGTGGAGGAACATCTCGTTATGGGTAACCATAATCACCGCACCGTCAAAGCTGTCAATGGCCGCCAGTAGAGCATCGCAGGCCTCCATATCCAGATGATTCGTCGGTTCATCCAGAAGCAGTAGATTCACCGGTGTGACAAGCAGTTTGCCGAGCATGACCCGGCTCTTCTCTCCACCGGATAACACACTGATTTTTTTCAGTGCCTCATCCCCGGTAAACATCATTGCGCCGCAGATGTTGCGTGCCGCCTGTCGATCCACCTGAGGGTTGGAATATAGGATCTCTTCTTCGATCGTCCGCGTATCTACCAGCGTTTTCACGTTCGTCTGTTCGAAAAATCCGGTGGTGACATTCGGATTATATCGAAAGGTGCCGTGCTGCGGGGTCAAAACACCGGCCAGCAGTTTGAGGAGCGTTGTTTTACCTTTACCGTTTTTGCCGATAACGCAGACGCGGTCATGAGCGACCGCGGTTAAATTAAACTTCCGGATCAGCGGTTTTCCGGGGTCGTACGCAAATGAAATGTTCCGGGCGTTTAACACCTGCCGGGCCGGAAACGGCTTGCTGCGAAACGAAAAGCCCAGAGTTTTCATTTTTTCCAGTTTTTCATGCTTTTCCATTTTGGCCAGAGTCTTGATGCGTGACTGGACTAGATTGGCCAGCCTCGCTTTGGCCCGAAACCGCGTAATATACTGTTCAATGTCTTTGCGGCGGCGTTCGTCCTTTATACGCGTTTTTTCGTAAATTTCTTCATCCTGGGCGATCTGCGCATAGTATTTTTGGGTGTTGCCGGTGATTTTTCGCAGTTTCCGGCGATGAATACCCATAGTGTGGGTGACAATCTTATCCATAAAGCTTCTATCGTGGGTGATCAGCATGACTTCATGGGGCCATGAGAGCAGAAAGCGCTCGATCCAGCGGATGGAGGTGATATCCAGATAATTGGTAGGCTCATCCAGTAAAAGCAGGTCGGGATCGGAAACAAGGGTTTTGGCAAGGTTGAGCCTGACCTGGTATCCCCCGGAAAATTCGGATGGATGTCGCTGCATATCTTTATCGGAAAATCCGAGACCCGCAAGGATTTTTTCAATTTTCCAGTAGTGGTCCCGTTCTTGCTCGAGCAGGCCGGTGGCGCCTTCTTCCAGAACCGTATTTGCAGTAAAGGCCAGCTTCTGGCGGACATGGGCGATGCGGTAGTTTCTAGAAATGGTAATCGTGCCCGAATCCGGTGACTCTTCCCCGGTGATCATCCGAAACAGTGTGGTCTTGCCGTGGCCGTTTCTTCCCACCAGTCCCAGGCGTTCACGGGGATTCAGCCTGAAGCTGACCTGTTCAAATAAAACATGGTCGCCAAAGCTTTTTGAGAGGTTTTCAACACGAAGCATGAATCAATGCTCGCCCCCGGGATACGAATAATCTGCGCCGATACGGGAGATAAAAGGCCCAGCATAGGTTTTAGATGCGTAATCCATGATACAGGATACAAGATCCAAGATACAGGATACCGGATCAAGAACAGCAGTGATTTATTAAAAGCAGTTCTTAAGGTCATATCCATGCCTTGTAGCCGAATCTTATTACTTGAAATTGATGTGAAGATCAACCCTTGCCGGGGTTGTCGCCTACAGAAAAAACGTTGCCGTGAAAATACCTGCCGTGACAGGCTGAAATTGAAAATATCAAATAAAATACAAATTATAAAACACCCATCATCAGTTACTTGATAAATTCATATTCTTACAAATTCATGATTCTTGACATAAAAATTGCTTTTTATTATTCTTAGACGTTTAAGCGTCGGTAAATACAAAAAAAGGGATTCGTTATGAGGGCTTTATTCTGTGCTGTTTTGTTGTTGCTGATTCCGGGAATTACGGTTGCGGTGGACAGCCGACATGCTGCCGAAGCGTTGTTGAAGGGTAAACTGGATTCCGTTATTCTGGTCCTGCAAAGCAAAGACCTTGACCTTCAGGGGAGGAGAAATGAAATCAGCAATATCGTCACCCCCATGTTTGATTTTTCCCTGATGGCCAAACTGACCCTGGGGCGAAAGTACTGGCCGGGGCTGACCAAAGAGCAAAAAGATCGGTTTACAGCGCTTTTTATCGATCTCCTTAAAGATGTGTATCTCGAAAAAATATCGCTATTTACCAATGAAAAGGTTGTTTATCAGGGTGTCGTCCAGGTCAAGAACAAAGTCCACGTGGAAACCGACCTGATTTCCGGGAACAGCACGATTTCCATGCTGTATAAATTTTACAAGTCCCGCAATGGCTGGAAGATTTACGATTTAGAGATAGAGGGGGTCAGCCTGATTACCACCTACAGGTCCCAGTTCGACGAGGTGTTGCGCAAAGGGACGATTGATGACCTTCTTTTGAAGCTGGAAAAACCGGAAAAGACCTGATCCGATATGACGAAGCCTCATTCACTAACGGAACGGTTTTTCGATAAGATCATCCTTCGGCACCCCGGGTGGGTCATTAGCTGTCTGGTGGCAGTGGTGATATTCTTAGGCTACCAGGCAAAGGACTTCCGACTGGACGCATCGGCGGAAACCCTCGTTCTCGAACATGATAAAGACCTGCATTATGCACGTTTGATCAGTTCACGCTATGGAGATAATGAATATTTATTTCTGACCTACACTCCCGAAGACGACCTGTTTTCAGACAAAGCCCTCAAGAATCTGGCCCGGCTACGGGACGAATTAACCCGGCTGGAAGGCGTGTCATCGGTTTTTACAATTCTGGATGCACCTCTGCTGGAAAGCCCGCCGGTACCGATAAAAGAACTGGCCGGCAATATCCGGACCCT
>DAOVBC010000133.1 GCA_030670715.1 Deltaproteobacteria bacterium
GGAGGATTCTCATGGACATGAAACGACGTTCCTTCCTCAAGTTGGGTGCAGCGGCCGGTGCCGCTTCAGCCCTTGATTTGAAGTTTTTTCATTACGTTGGCGAGGCTGCGGCTTCCCCGGGAACGGAGGGGGAAAGCATAACCCGTTCTACCTGCTCACCGAACTGCACCGGGGCCTGCGGCTTCAACATTCATGTTACCGACGGCCGCATAACAACCATCATCCAGAGCGCCGATTATCCCGAAGAAAGTTATAATCCCAGGGGCTGCCTGCGGGGTCTTTCCATGATGAATCTCGTGTACGGAAAGGACCGGGTCAAATATCCACTGATACGGACTGGCCCCCCGGGAAGCGGAGAGTTTCGCAAAGCCAGTTGGGAGGAAGCCCTGGATTATGCTGCCGGCAACCTTAAAAAAATCATGGATAAATACGGACCGGAAGCCGTGGGCCTGACGGTTCAGGTGCCCGGCACCGGATATGTCCATAAAGGCGCTTTCGTAAGGTTGGCCGGGCTGGCCCACTGGTCTATTCATCACGGATACGATCAGAACGGTGACCTGCCCATGTTCTGGCCCATGACCTTTGGCGTTCAGACCGAGGAGTTGGAGTCTCTGGAGTGGCCCAATGCGCGTTACACCATGGTCTTTGGGTCCAACATTATCCAAACCCGCCTGCCGGATGCCCATCATCTTATCGAGGCCAAGAAAAACGGTAAGCTGGTGGTGTTTGACCCGGATTTCTGCTCGACAAGCGCCAAAGCCGACGAGTGGGTCCCCTTAAAGCCGGACTCGGATGCGGCTATGGGGCTGGGGTTGGCAAAGGTCATTATTGACCGGAAATTATATGATGAAGATTTCTTAAAAGATTTTACGGACATGCCGATTCTGGTGCGCAAGGATAACGGAAAGCGGCTGCGAGCAACTGAAGTGAAAGGGCTGGCTGACGAGGCCGACAACTGGAATGTTCCTCAATATCGATCCCTTTTTGTGATTCACAATGATGATGGCCCTGTGATTCTTAATCCGGAAAACCTCCAGCCCACCAACGCGCGGCTTGACGGAGAGTATACCCTGGAGCTGGTCGACGGGGGCACGGTTGAGGTGAGCACCGTTTTCAGCCAACTCAAGGATATGCTAAAGGAATATACCCCTGAAAAGGTCGCCGCCCTCACGGATGTTAAAGCCGAGCAGATCGAAAGGATTGCCGTTGAGGCCGCCACCAATTCCCCCGTCCACGTAATTTACGGTGCCAGCAATTACCAGTGGTACAATGGCGATCTTAAGGGCCGTGCGCTTTCCCTTTTACCGGTGCTCACCGGCAGCATCGGCCAAAGCGGCGGCGGGATGTCGACCCTGGCCGGTCAATACCGGATCCGGTTTAATCTGAAAGAGTGGTGGTTCCCGCCCGGAGGCAAGCTGAACTGGGTGCCCTACCTTTACTTTCTCCAGGGGAAGGGCAAGCGGTATCCTAAGAAAGGAATCAAGGCCATGGTCGGTGGCTGGGGCAACCCGTTTGACCAGCACAATATGGCCAACCAGCTTAGGGATCGGACCGCTTCCGGTGATATTGAATTTGTTGTAACTTTTGATTTTTCCATGACCACATCCTGTCAGTGGTCGGATGTCGTTTTTCCAGCCACAAGCTGGTATGAGAACTACGAACTCACCGCAACGATTTTACACCCCTACCTGCAACTCCAGCAACCAGCCATAGAGCCCATGTTTGAAAGCCGGACTGCACTTTATGTAGCGCGGGAACTGGCCAAGAGGCTAAACTCCGATTTTGAAAAATTCTTTTACCCGGGACTCGATGAAGATCAGGCCTCACAAAAGATAATCGAACGCCTTCTGGAGACCGGCGGATATGAAACCAAAGGCATCACGCTGGAGATGCTCAAAAAAGGTCCGGTCCGGCTGCATGCCCATGTGCCTGGAGACCGGCAGATACCTTTTTATGAGCAGATCCACGAAAGAGTTCCTTTTCCACCCCGCAGTTATCCGCCGCCGCTTAAGGCCACGGCCCGTTTTTTAAGAAGCGGACGGATTGAATTTTATAAAGATGAAGATCTTTTTCTGGAAGTGGGTGAGCAACTACCGGTGCAAAAGGAAACATTTTCCGAAACCGAGTATAAGCAAGACCCCGAAGCACGGCAGAAATACAAACTTCGCTTTGTAACTAAAAATTCTCTTTACAGGGTTCATTCCACCCACTCCAACAATGTGTGGCTGAACGAACTACAGGGGAACAAGCCCAAGGTATTTTTAAATGAAGCCGATGCCCGTGAAAGGAATATCAAAACCGGGGAACTGATTGAGATTTACAACAACCGGGGCAAAACAAAAGCCTATGCGATTATTGATCCGGGGTGCCGGAAAGGCACAACGATTTTGGAGGAGGGCTGGTGGGCAAAATATCTACAGAATGAATCCTACAATTCCCTGACCATGCCCTGGATCAAACCACTTCATGAAATATATTTTGTCCCGGGTATCTGG
Source organism: Deltaproteobacteria bacterium (assembly GCA_030670715.1). Taxonomy (GTDB): domain Bacteria; phylum Desulfobacterota; class Desulfobacteria; order Desulfobacterales; family SG8-13; genus DAOVBC01. Next base: position 2,496 of record DAOVBC010000133.1, read on the forward strand.
TCACCGACAACAGCCTGGAACGAATGCCTGGTAGACGTGAGGAGGGTATCAGCATGAGAAGAGGAATGGTGATAGATCTTGAGAAATGCATCGGCTGTCGCTCCTGTGTGGTGGCATGCAAACAGCACAATGCACAGCCGGCCGGGAACTGGTGGAACCGGGTGTTCACTCCCGGCAGCGCCCGTCATCTGACGCCACCCCAAAAGGGAGAGGAGTATTTTCTGCCTGTTCACTGTCAACACTGTCAGAACGCGCCCTGTGAAAAGGTCTGTCCGGTTGGGGCGACTTACCGGCACACGGACGGAACGATCCTGGTGGATTTTGAGCGCTGTATCGGCTGCCGCTACTGCATGGCCGCCTGCCCTTATGGTGTGCGCCAGTTTAACTGGGAAGATCCAAAAAAGGCTATGAAAAAATATGGCTACCAGGCAGGTTACTCTTACGGTTATCCAAAGGATTATCGTCTGGACGGCAGGCTGGTTTACACGCCGGTACGCCCTAAAGGCGTGGTGGAAAAGTGCAACTTTTGTGTCCATTATCTTGAAAAAGGCCTGGACCCGGCCTGTGTGAGGGCCTGTCCCGGAAAAGCCAGGCATGTGGGGGATTTTGATGATCCCGACAGTAAGGTTTCCAAAATGATCCGGGAAAAGAACGGCTTCACCCTTTTACCCGAAAAGGGAACGAGACCTAACGTATACTATCTTCCCCCCAAACGGAAGGAGGTATAGCCATGAGCAGAAGCAAGAAAATAGGATTTCTGGTGTCAGGCCTTATTATGCTGGCCGGTCTTCTGGCCTGGGGGTTCCAGTTTAAAGAGGGGCTTGTATTAACGAACATGCGAAACTCTTATACCTGGGGGCTTTACGTCTCGGGCCTGGCCTTTTTTGTGGGTAACGCGGCCGGCGGGCTGGTTCTGAGTTCTTTGATATATCTTTTCGGGGTAAAAAGCTTAAAGCCATTTGCCAAACTGGGTGCACTTACGGCTTTTGCCAATGTCACCGCTGCCATGTTTTCGATCCTGCCCGACATCGGTCAACCGATAAGGCTCTATAATATGATTCTTCATCCACAGTTTAGATCCCCTCTGGTCTGGGACGTATTGGTTCTGAACCTGTATGCGGCGTTGTCCCTTATTTATCTCTACATTTTGTTGTTGCCTGATTTAAAAGGTCCCTTGAAAAAAATCGCCCTGAAAGTGGATGACCCGAAAGCGTTCTCAGAAAAATGGGCCCGGCGCTTGGCGCCTTTTTCTCTGGTCGCGGCGGTGGGCATTCACGTCATCACCGCCTGGATATTTGCTACCCAGGGAGCCCGGGGTTGGTGGAATTCGGCCGTATTGGCTCCTGATTTTGTGGCGGCTGCCATAGCTTCGGGAACCGCCGTGGTGTTTGTTGTTGCACTGCTGGCCTATGGCCTCAAAGAAGAATTCAAGGAGGCCTATCGTACAATGGCCGTGATTATTTCCGTGGCCTACTTTGTTCACATCTTTTTCATGTACAATGATTTTTTGATTCATGCCTGGTACGGTGCCACCGAAGCCCTTGAAACGCTGTCGATAACGTTTATAGATTATGCGCCGGCGCATGCGTTTGAAGTGCTCGCCCCGCTTGTGGCGGTCATTTTACTTTTAAACAGCAAAGTCAGAAGCAGCGCCGGGGCCATGATTTCAAGTTGCCTGCTACTGATCGCCGGCATTTTTACTCACCGATTCTTATTGATGCCGGGAGCCTTTGACAAAATTCCTTTTACCATCAATCCCTTGGGAATGCAGGACACGGACTGGTCTCTTCCCATCGCCTCCGGAGATTATGGATCGCTGGTGAACACCTTTGTTACCGAATGGCATTATTTCCCCAGCGGAGTGGAAATGATCATATTCTCGGGGGTTGTGGCCTACGCATGTTTTCTGATGATTCTCGCCGTGGATCGACTCCCGATTGTCAGTGAGGCCAAAGCATGAAAAAGGGCCATATCGAAAGCGCAGAACTTCAGGCCCTCTCGCGGCTTTTCAGTTTTCCCGAGCAGTGGCCTGATGGGGCCACTCTTGACAGAAGGTCACATGCGAGTGAGAATCAGAAGATTGCCGAGATCGCCGACATCGCCGGCACGGATTTGCTGGCCCTGCAGAACGCCTATGTCAGCCTTTTTATAAACGCTTTACCGGAGGTGCCCTGTCCGCCTTATGGCTCCTATTATATTGAAGGGGTGCTGATGGGCGAAACAACCGTTCGACTAGGCAAAATGTATCGTGAATACGGTTTTCAGATAACGGAAATGGCGGACCATATTGCGGTTGAGCTGGAATTTCTGGCGCTGCTTACTGTTTTATTAAAGCAGAACGACCCCGTTCAGGAAGATCATCAATTCTTACTGGCGCATTTGCGGCAGTGGACACCTAAATTTTTTAGCCGGGTGGAGCAAAATGATCAAACCGGCTTTTACAGCGGAGTCGCCCGTAATGCCGGACGTATCTTGTTTCGAGAGGTCACGGCGCCGGTTTTGTAAATATTCAGCCTGAAGCTCTGGTAAAGGTACGTGTTCACGGGGTGCGTCTCTCCGATTCACTCCGGTGGCTGCGTGTCCGGTCATTTTGCCAATCTCGCTGCTCGGGGAAACGCACCCAGTGAACACGTACTGGTAAAGGCCTGCTTCATCCAGGATGGTGCAGGGTTTTTACGGCGCATCTTGATGGGTCGGGAAAAAAAACCGATACAAATTGCCGCGGCCGGCCGGCCGCGGCATTTTCATGGCAAATGATCAGCCGGAAGCCTTGGTAAAGGCCTGATCCAGATCATTGATGATATCGTCAATGTGCTCGATACCGATGGAAAGCCGCACCAGATCCGGTGTCAAACCACTCGCCTTTTGCTGCTCTTCGTTCAGTTGGGAATGGGAAGTGCTCGACGGGTGCAGGGCCAGGCTCTTGGCATCCCCCACGTTGGCCAGATGGGAAAACAGCTCCAGGCTTTCGATAAACCGCTTCCCGGCTTCGATTCCGCCTTTAATGCCGAATACGACCATACCGCCAAATCCCTTCTTGAGGTAGCGGCTGGCCACCGGATACGTCGGGTCATCTTCCAGGCCCGGATATCGGACCCAGTCGACGCCGGCATGAGATTTCAGATATTCGGCAACCTTTTGGGTATTTTCACAATGCCGCTCCATTCGCAGATGCAGGGTTTCCAGCCCCTGTAAAAACATCCACGCGTTGTCAGGCGAGATGCAGGCCCCCAGGTTTCGCAGCGGCACCAGACGCATTCTCAGAATAAAAGCCACCGGGTTCAAATCGCCCAGGTCATGGGCATAGCGGATATCGTGGTAACTGGGGTCCGGCTCGTTGTACAATTTGAATTTGGGGTTTTTCCAGTCGAATTTTCCGGAGTCGATGACGATGCCGCCGATACCGGTTCCGTGTCCCCCCATCCATTTGGTGAGTGAATTGACGACGATGTCTGCGCCGTGATCAATGGTTCGCAGCAGGCAGGGTGTTGTGAAGGTGGCATCGATGATCAGCGGCAGGTTGTTCCGGTGGGCGATTTCGGCCACCGCCTCGATGTCGGTGAACTCCAGCACCGGGTTGCCTATAGTCTCAATAAAAAGCGCCCGGGTTTTGTCGGTTATGGCCTTTTCGAAATTTTGCGGATCGAGTGGATCGACAAATTTGGTCCGGATGCCGAACTGCGGAAGAATGCAGTCAAACATCGTGTAAGTTCCGCCGTACAGGTTGTTGGCCGACACGATTTCGTCACCCGCCGAGCAGATATTGATGATCGAGTAATAAATGGCCGAGGTCCCGGATGAAAGCGCCAGGGCCGCTGCACCGCCCTCAAGGGCCGCAATGCGATTTTCCAGAACGTCCTGGGTCGGGTTCATCAGCCGCGTATAAATGTTGCCGAGCTCTTTTAATGCAAAAAGGTTGGCGGCATGCTCGGTGCTTTTAAACACATAGGAAGACGTCCGGTGGACCGGCACCCCCCTTGAGGTTGTTGCGGGATCGGGCTGCTGCCCGGCATG
>DAOVBC010000144.1 GCA_030670715.1 Deltaproteobacteria bacterium
AAAGGAAGGTTAGCTCGAACATTTTCTGTGAAAATTCCACAACCGACCGGGTGGCATTCTTCCGGGACCGGCCAAAACTCGCCGCAAAGTGAGCGTAAAACCGAACATCGTTCGGGAAGTAAAGAAGGTTCATGCGCTTTAACGGTTGGAGGCTTCGATATGGCTAGAATCGCAGCTGCTCGGTTTAACGCTCTCTAAGCGGCTCAAACCCGCCTCAGGCGGACCCGGTACCTTCAGAAAACCACCCGGCCGGTTGTGGAATTTTCATCGATGGTTGTGAGTGATGGGTCATGATGGTTCATGGTTAAATGAAACACTCCCGCTGTAAATACATACTGATGCTACTGGGCGGGCAGGCAGAGAGGAATAAGAATTGAAAAACGTGCTGGTCGTAGATGACGAAGAAACTCTGTTGATGATCATGGTCGGCAGATTTGAGGACTACCAGGACCGGTTCAATGTATTTACGGCGGGCAACGGAAAAGAGGCCGTTAAAATTCTTGAATCTGAAACGATTGATCTTGTGGTAACGGACCTGAAGATGCCCGAGATGGACGGCATAGAATTGATCGCTTACATGAGTGCAAATTTTCCGTCGATACCGACAATCGCAGCCAGTGCGTACTGCACACCGGAAGTACAGGCAAAGCTCGAGGGCCTGGGCACGCTGCGGGTAATGGACAAACCGGTGAATCTCGACCTGCTGGCACAGTCCGTGCTCAAGGGGCTGGAACAGGCCCACCAGGGGGGATCTCTAAGCGGTATTTCTCTCAGCAGTTTTCTCCAGATTATCGAAATGGAAGAAAAGTCCTGTATGGTGGAAGTACACGGGGAAGCGCAACGACGGGGCTTTTTTTATTTGATTCGGGGCGAATTGCATGATGCCGTCTGCGGTGAAAAAAATGGCGAGGATGCCGCCTGTGAAATGATCGCATGGGACAATGTTCAATTATACCTTAAAGACCTACCGCGAAAAAAACTCGACAGGCGGATCGACAAAAGCCTTATGTCCGTCGTAATGGAGGGTTTAAAAAGAAAAGATGAAAATCAGGCGCTGGCTTCGGCAGAAGCCGAGGAAGAAAAGGTTGTCCCGGTCGCTGCGGACAGTGACTCTGTCACTAGTGATGATACCTTCATAATGGAAGTGGACAGCGCCCTGGATGTTTTAGACGAAGCCCATGCCCGGACTCCGACCGCGGCGGAAGCCGAGGAACAAAAAGGTGCCCCGGTCGTTGCAAAGACCGATCCTGTTCTTGATGATGACACCTTCATCATGGAACTGGACAGTGTTCTGGATGTTTTAGATGAAGGTGCGGAAGCTGCCGCACCGCAACCAAAAGATGATGAGCCCCCCATTATGGAACTGGACGATGTTCTGGAGACGCCAAATAAAGGCGCGGCACCTGTAACCCCCCCCAAAGTATCGGGAAACCGGCAACCGGTCGCAAGTAAAGATGCCGAATACACTGCTTTTCAGGGAAACGTCTTCAAAGTGCTGCATTCAGAACTGAACAACGGAGAGTTACTGCGTGCATTAATTAAGGAGATTAAGAACATTTTTCCCGTTGCATTTGCTGTTATGTTGAAAGAAGTAAAAAATGAACCGGGGCACCTGCGGGTTGACGACCTAGTATGCCATAAAAAAACCGCCATCTCCAGAGGCGCTGTTTATGACTGCCAGAATTCACCAATTGCCGAAGTTTTGAAACAAAAATCTCCGATAGTTTATCAGCTGAACGGTTCGCCCTCCGGTAAAATTGAGCAGGCGCTGCAAAACGATCTTGGAGTGCGGACATGTTTTCTTGTCCCGCTGCTGATAGCGGGCCGTGCTGACGGGGTGCTGGCGCTGGCTGCAACGGAAGAGAACCGAGATTCCAATATATCCAGGGACCTTGAGTGGGTCGCCAGCGGGATTTCACTGGCACTGGAACGCAACCGGTTATCCGCAGGGTTTGCAAAGCAAAAAATGGCCCTTGAAACAGTTGAACAGATTGGACGCACGGCTGCCTCCGGGGACCTTGATATTGAAAAACTGCTCAAATTTTCGATGAAAAGAATCCGTGCGGTCGTGAATGTGGAAGCGGGATCTATTTACCTGAAAGAAAAAGACCAGCTCACGGTCGCTATGGCTTTCAATACTAAAGTGGACCGGATTAAACATTCCCGTTTAACCATCGGCCAGGGAATTGCCGGTCATGTGGCGGCCAAGGGCAAACCTTTAATTATAAACAACGCCCAGAAATCCTCTCAATTTTTCCGCGAGACTTATAAACAGACCGGTTTCAAAACACGATCGGTCCTGTGCGTTCCGCTTGTTGCCCGGAAGAAAGTGATCGGCACTGTTGAGGTGCTGAACAAAATAGGCGGAGGGTTCATGCCGGATGATGAGGCACTGCTGCAATCCATCGCCGCTTCTTTGAGCATCGCGATGATCAGCATCAAAATGCGCAAAGGCGGCGCCACCCGTTAAACCGAATATGTTATGTAATTCCTGTACAGTTTCCGCATCTAGTGTACTGTCCCAGAAATAAGTTTAATAAATAGCCGGTCATAAAATTTTCTGAGAGGCGTTATGATTCCTGATGGCGGTGTGTGGCCGGATATTTGGAACCGTAAGCCAGCAGTGCAATGGCAAACAGCTTGTTGTGACGATCCCAAATATCGGGCCACGACCCATCCCGGGGCTATGCATCAACATAACGCCTCTCAGAAAATCCCATGACCTGAGACAATTTTATATGGTATTTCCAGGACACGACACTAGGCCTTTTTGCAGCCCCGAGCTTTATCATGAAGACAATTCATCCAGATCTGTTCCGCCCGGGGCAGCGGCAGGCATTGCGTTTCTTGCGGTAACATCCGTTTGGTATTGAATAAAATATTCCGGTGTCTTATATTTCTTCGTGGAGTTATAGCTCAATTTGTCTATTATCAGACGATCGCTTGATGAAGAATTGAAAGCCCCGCTAAGGGTTAATTACAACCAGCTTTTTAATCGCGGCTTATTTTTTGGAGGAGTTTATGAATGCGTTTGATCCTATCAATTATAAAATCAGTTTGACCCCTGATCTGAATAATTTTAAATTTTCCGGCACAGTGGAAATGACCGGTGAAACACGAACGGACCTGGACGAGATAACGCTGAACGCGCTGGAACTTGCCGTCTGGCGCTGTGCGGTCCGCCTGGATGAAAATACCATTGCCTGTCCGTTTTATACCGACCCGGGAAAGGAAGAATTGCGCATCCAACTGCCGCAGACGATGTCGGGCCCGATTTCACTTGCGATTGAATATGAAGGATTGATCAATGACAGGATGGCTGGTTTTTACCGCAGCAGTTACAAGGTTGAAGGGAAAACGCACCACATCGCGGTGACACAGTTTCAGGAGAGCGATGCCCGCCGGGCATTCCCCTGCCTGGATCACCCGCAGAAAAAAGCCACGTTTGACATCGAAATAGTCATCGATTCGGCTCTTGCCGCCATTTCAAACACGGTCATAACTGAAGAAGAGCCGTTGGAGCGCGGGAAAAAGCGTGTCAAATTCCAGCAGACCCCTAAAATGTCTACTTATCTTCTGTTTTTCGGTGTGGGTGACTTTAAGTTCGTAAAAAATGAGATCGATAAGCGGGTGCGCGCGGCAACAATTCCGGGTATGCTGCCTTACGCCGGTTACGGGCTGGAGTTCGGGCGGCAGGCGCTCACCTTCTGTGAGGATTATTACCGCATCCCCTATCCCCTGCCGAAGATGGACCTGATCGCAATTCCGGACTTTGCTTTCGGTGCCATGGAAAACTGGGGCGCAATCACTTTTCGGGAAAATCTTCTTCTGCACTATCCGGACATAACCTCCAGGTCGGGGGAGGAACGAATCTGTGAGGTGATTGCCCATGAAATCGCCCACCAGTGGTTCGGGAACCTGGTGACGCCGTCCGACTGGAAATATCTGTGGCTGAATGAGAGTTTCGCCACATTTTTCGGATACGGTGTCGTTGATCACTATCATCCCCGGTGGGGAATCTGGCAGCAGTTTCTGGGCGGGCAAACCGCCGCTGCGCTGGTCCGGGACGGTTTGCACGAAACCTTTGCCATAGAGATCCCCGGTGGAGAGCATGTGGTCATCAACACCAGCACGGCCCCGATTATCTACAGCAAGGGCGGTAGTATCCTACGGCAGATCCAGGACTATATCGGCATGGAGAATTTCAGAGACGGGCTGACCCGTTATCTGAAAAAGCACGCTTACGGCAACGCTGCCAGTCACCACCTCTGGGAGGCCCTTGAAGAGGCGGCTGAAAAGCCGATTACTAAAATGATGAAGAGCTGGATCGAACAGCCGGGATTTCCCATTGTCAGCGCGACAAGGAAAGGAAACACCCTTGTGTTGCGTCAGCAAAGGTTCACCTATCTACCGAACACTTCCGATCAGCTTTGGGATATTCCTGTCAATATCCGGCTTTTCAATACCGTCGGCGATACTAGGATGATTCAAACCGTTCTGGATAGGGAATCGACAGAGATTGAACTGGACAGTGACACGGCGGCCTTTAAAATCAATGCCGGCCAGACTGGGTTTTACAGGGTTCGCTATGAAGACCGTAAAGATTTCGATGCGTTGGGCAGATACATTCTTGACGGCACGCTGCCGTCGGAGGACCGCTGGGGCCTGCAAAACGATTTGTTTAACCTGATGAGAAGTGGTGTTGCGGCAATGGACGATTATCTGGATTTTCTATCTTATTACAAAAAGGAAGACGCCTATCTGCCGCTTTCAAGCATCGCCGGAAATCTTTTTCAATCTTACCTAGTTTTTGAGGGGGAGACAAAAGCCAACATCGCAGCGGCGGGTAAATCACTGCTCGAAAAGTCGCTTTCCAGGATAGGCTATGAACCGCAGCCTGATGAACCGTTTACAACAACACTGCTTCGGGATCAGGTGATTTTTCCGGCGGTTATGTATGGCAGCGATGATGCGGCTCAATTTGCCGGCGAAAAATTCGAGGCCCTCATCAACGGTGAGCCGGTTCATGCCGATATTTTAAAGAGCGTCATGCAGGTGGCGGCACTGAACGGCAATGATACAACCTACACCTGGCTCAAGGAACGATTACATTCTTCATCCAGCGAACATGAACGCATGAACATCCTGGCCGCCTTCGGGTGCTTCAGCGACCGGGGGCTGATCGAAAAATCCCTGCAATACACCCTGGATGAAGTGCCGGACAGAAACAAGTTTATCCCGATTGTCGCAATGAGTTCCAATCCATATGCCGTTGATTCCATGTGGGATTGGTATGTGGCGCATCTGAGCGAACTTGAGCAGTTTCATCCCATGCTGTATGAAAGGGTCATTGCCGGCATTGTGCCCGTAGGCGGTATCGGAGAAACCGACCGGGTGAGGGCCTTCTTTGAGAAGTATATACAGGAACATCCTCAGACCACGGAAGTTGTCAAACTGTCGCTGGAAAAACTGGAGATTAATCTCAGGATGAGGGAGCGCCTGCGGCGCTGATCGCCCTGCGCAGCAGGACTTTAGGAGCGGGCCTAAAGGCCCTTGAGGATCGTTCGCCTTAGGCGCGATATAGGATATTAGATTTTGGATATTCGATGTTCGATAGAAGGCGTCTTCGGCGCTGATATTGGATTCTGGGTACTCGATACTGGATCGGACCGATTGGCGGCGCTAAAGATATCGGACAAATAGAATCGGCGGTATGAGAAGCTGCTGTCTCAAACCGGCGTCATCTCGGGATCTGTTTTTCTACTTGCCAACAGTGATGGTAACCGGCGAGCCCGGTTTCACCTTTATACACAGGGTGTTGCCACCAACCCTGAGCCACAAATTCAGAATAATAAAGGAGGGAAAATCCCTCCTTTATATTGTTAATGGTAAGATTCGGATGAAATGTATTTTTTCAGACCGTATCAGATTGCCTCAAATGGAATCACACGTGTCCGCCCAACCAGCCCGGCGGCGCATTCCTGGATTTAGCCCAGGGCACTTCCGTATAGAAGTCTGGAACGTCCACTGATGCCGAGGCAATTTCGGCCTGGCGCTCTTTCTCACTTTCAAAGACACGATCCCGGCATTCACCCTCGCATTCACCGCTAATATCTCTTTTTGGCATATTTTTCATTGTTCATCCCTCTTGAAATATCTTTATTTAATACGGATCTATAACCCAAAAAAAGGTTGATGTAATTATCCATCTTATACACCCCCACCCAGCCTCCCCCGTAAAGGGGGAGGAGCAAAACTTCCCTCCCCGGGCGGGAGGGATTGAGGGAGGGGGATAAAATCGGCCTTACCCTGGTTTTGGTTATAGATCCGATTTATTATGGTTGTCTCGCTCA
>DAOVBC010000113.1 GCA_030670715.1 Deltaproteobacteria bacterium
ACCAGCTTTCATACTGGGCGGCGAGAATAAGGAAAACAAACACCAGTGCAAAAACGAAGACGACCCCTCCGGTACCGGCTCGGTTGTTTTCGTGTTTTCATTATTTTTCGTATTTTTAATTCTCGCCGCCCAGTATGAAAGCTGGTCATTGCCTTTCAGTATCTTGCTGGGAACACCCTTTGCAGTTTTTGGTGCCTTTCTGGCTCTTTTCCTTGCCCGTTTGTACAGCCAAAGCTATGAACTCAACGTTTTTGCACAGATTGCCCTTGTGATGCTGATCGCCATGGCGGCCAAGAATGCCATCCTTATCGTTGAGTTTGCCAAACTGGAATTTGACAAAGGCCTTTCTTTATTCGATGCTGCCGTAAAGGCCGCAAAGCTGCGTTTCAGACCCATATTGATGACGGCCTTTTCTTTTATTCTGGGTGTTATGCCACTGGTTATTGCCTCCGGAGCCGGCGCCGAGGCCAGAGTGGTTATGGGCATGGCCTTGATGGGAGGGATGACCCTGGCGACAGTGCTGGGTGTTTTCTTTTATCCGATGCTGTTTGTTTTTATCGGCAAAATTGGCAGATACGAGCAAAAAAGAGATCTTCAAAAGGACCAGGTGTAAAGTAAGATGAATTCCGGCGAAGCGAAAAAAACAATTAAGGTTCTGGCCGTTTCGGTTTCGATATTTCTTGCAGGTTGCGCAATGGGACCTGATTTTAAGCAGCCTGTGGTTGAAACTCCTGAAGACTACCGGTTTGAGACGAAACCGGTGGAACCCATAGTCAACCTCCAATGGTGGGAATTATTCAATGACCCCGTCCTTTATAACCTCGTGTCCAAGGCCCTTGAGAACAACCGGGATCTGAAAATTGCCGCCAGTCGGATCGAGCAGGCCCGTGCTGCGCTAGGGTTTACCAAAGCCGATCTCTATCCCACATTAGATATCGAGGCCGGCGCAAGCAAAGGAAATTTTTCCGGGAGATCAAAATCACCGACCACCAACTCGAATTATTACATTGCAGCACCGTTGAGCTGGGAGATTGATTTCTGGGGCAAGTTTCGCAGGGCCACCGAAGCTGCCAGGGCGGAACTCATGGCCTCCGGATATGCGCTGAAAACGGTTCAGCTCAGTTTGATATCGGAAGTTGTCGGCACCTATTATTTACTGCTGGATTTCCACCAACGACTGGCAATATCAAAAAATACCCTCGATTCACGGGTGGGAAGCCTGGATATTATTCAACAACGCTTCGACAAGGGCATTATTGCCGAACTTGACGTGAACCAGGCGCAAATTCAGAAAGAAATTGCGGCTGCAGCCATACCGCTGTATAAACGACAAATTGCCAAAACCGAGAATGCGTTAAGTATCTTACTCGGCAAACTTCCCGCTGCCGTAGAGACAGGTGAAGGCCTTAACAGTCAAACCATCCCCCCGGATGTACCGACCGGCTTGCCGTCAAACCTCCTGGAACGCCGGCCGGATATCGTTGAGGCAAAGTACTTACTGGAAGCCCAAACCGCAAATATTGGGGTTGCCGAAGCCTTGCGGTTCCCGGCCATTACCCTGACCGGTGTACTGGGTGTTGCCAGCACTGAATTATCTTCGATTACCACCGAGGGGGGGGCATGGTCGGTCGGAGGCAGCCTGTTGGGGCCTATTTTTCAATTTAACAAGAATGTCCGGCGGGTTGAAATTGAGGAAGCAAAGACCCGGCAGGTCTTGTACCGTTACGAAAATACGGTATTGACCGCCTTTAGAGAGGTTGAAGATGCGCTGATTGAAGTTGAGACCTTCAGAAACCAAGTATTTGCTGTTGGAAATCAACGCAAGGCAGCCAAAAATGCCAACGAATTATCAAAAGAACGCTATGACAAAGGCGTCAGCAGCTATCTCGAAGTTTTAGATACCGAGCGGTCTCTGTTTAATGCCGGACTGTCGCTCTCTGAATTAAGACAGCAGTATTTGAATGCCTATGTGAAGCTGTATAAAGCCCTGGGTGGCGGGTGGATTACCAAAGAGGAAATGAATGGGGCCGAACAGGATTAAACGAAGGTATCAATTTGCTGCAATCTGTCTTTTGGTACTGTTCATAAACAATGGCTCATTTCTATCCATTCGTGTGAAGAGAGCGTGATTTAGCAGGCAGGAGAGCACCCCTGAGATGAAAATACTGGTGGCAAAGAGCTCGGGATTCTGCATGGGGGTCCGCAGAGCAGTCGAAATGGCCCTGGACATGTCTGTAGAAGATGGGGATTCGTTTTTCACATATGGTCCGCTGATACATAATCCGCAAGTATTAAACGTATTGGAAGAAAAAGGCATCCGAATCCTGGAGGAGGTGCCGGCCAGCAGTTCGGGCACGGTTCTGATCAGGGCCCACGGGGTCCCGCCTGAGACAAAGGCCGGGCTGAAAAAATCAGGCTTCACTTTATTGGATGCCACCTGCCCCCGGGTCATCAAAATCCAGGCCATAATTAAAAAATATGCCAGGCAAAATCATGCCGTCATCATCTTCGGAGATGAAAACCACCCGGAAGTCATTGGCTTGCTGGGCTATGCAGAACAGGGGGGCTACGTCGTCAACAGTTTAGAACAATTCGATGCCCTCCCGGATTTCAAAAAGGCCATTATCGTCGCCCAGACAACACAGAATACGCAGTTATTCAAAGATATAATAAACCGGGCGCAGAGCAAATACCCGCATTACAAGGTTTTTGAAACAATCTGCGATTCAACTGAGAAGCGACAGGCAGAGGTTAAAAAATTAGCTGAATCGGTAGATGCCGTGCTCATAGTCGGCGGACGCAATAGCAGCAATACCCGGCGTCTGGTTGAGATTGCAAAACAAAGTGGTAAGCCGGTATTTCACATCGAATCGGATGCTGATCTTGATTCAATCGACTCGCAGATACTTGTCTCCGCCCCATATATTGGAATAACCGCCGGTGCTTCCACCCCGAACTGGATAATTAAAAGAGTTTACCGGGCCCTGGAACAATTACCATACAAGCAGAAAGCGGGCTGGCGCAGCACCTTTTTTGCCATCCAGCGCGCGCTTTTATTGACCAATATCTATGCGTCACTTGGTGCGGGACTTCTATGCTACGCCTGCACGAAACTGCAAGGCTTGACCCATTACTTACCTTACGTTTATATCTCGATGCTATACGTTCAGTCCATGCATACCTTTAATCACCTGACGGGCACCAGGGCCGATCAATACAATGATCCGGACCGGGAAGCCTTTTACCGGAAATACAAGTACCTCTTGACGCTGACGGCCATAATGACCGGTGGTGCGGGGTTATTTATTGCTTATTCATTGGGATTCTGGCCTTTTACCATTCTGCTGACCATGAGCATTTTGGGGTTGTCGTATAATTTATCGTTGGTGCCAGATTTTTTTCCCGGGCTCAAGTACCGGAGAATCAGAGACATTCCCGGCTCAAAGACGATTCTGATTGCCATTGCATGGGGAATTTTGGTTGCTATACTACCGCCTTTATCGACTAATGCTAGAATCACCTGGGTCAATGGTTCAATTTTAATGTGGTCAACCGGGCTGGTTTTTTTCAAAACCCTGTTTTTCGATATTCTTGACATGCAGGGCGATCGGATCATAGGTAAGGAAACGGTGGCCATTTTACTGGGAGAAAAACGATCAATGCGCCTGGTAGGCGTCGTATCGATTCTGTTAATCGTACTGTTGCTTCTGCTCAGTGCCCTTCAGCTTGTATCCACCCTTGGATACGTACTGACGATCTGTCCAATCTTCATTTTGATTGTTGTATCGGTTTATAGAAAAGGATATCTGCTCCCGGGAATCCGACTGGAGTTTTTCGTTGAAACTCAATTTATTTTGGCCGGATTACTCACCGTTATCTGGTCGGCTTTTAACCCCTGAAATATACGGGTTGACTGAACCCGCGCCCTTTGGAGAGGAAAATAACGCAGTCAATGAATGACCACATTCATTTGGCACGGAGCATAACGCTAATACTTGAATTTTGGGGATAAGGAATTGTTTGAGCTGGCGTCATACCTTGAATCAAAGCGTGAACAAATAAACACCTATCTGGATCAATGCCTGCAGGATGTCCCCGGGTCCAGTCGGTTGGTAGCCGCCATGCGCTATTCTTTGATGGCAGGTGGCAAGCGCCTCAGGCCGCTCCTTTGTTTAGCCGGTGCGGAAGCCGTCGGCGGTAAGCCGGAAAATTTTATCAGCACCGCCTGCGCCCTTGAGATGATTCACACCTATTCATTAATACATGATGATTTGCCGGCTATGGATAACGATGACCTGCGCAGGGGAAAGCCGGCATGCCACATTGCCTTCGATGAAGCAACCGCCACCCTTGCCGGTGATGCCCTGCTGACAATGGCTTTTCAGACGCTTTCCTCCATCGAGCATATTGATAAGCATTACGCCTTAAAATGGCTTAGCGTGCTCAATCGAATTTCACGTGCGGCCGGTTACCAGGGAATGATTGAAGGCCAGATGAGGGATATCGACGCTGAGAGTACCCCCCTTAACCGGGACGCCCTTGAAAAACTGCATCAATTGAAAACAGGGGCCCTGATTGAAGCGTCCGTATATTGCGGTGGCTTTTTAGGCGGCGGAAGCCGCGAGCAGCTTGACCGGCTCCAAACCTATGCCGGATGTATCGGCCTTGCCTTTCAGGTAAAAGATGATGTGTTGAATGTCGAAGGGGATCCGGCAATATTGGGCAAGGAAGTCGGCACGGACGAAATTCGCAAAAAGAGCACGTACCCTTCCATCATCGGGTTGGAACCATCAAAATCTTTTGCCCGCCAGCTCGTGAACCGGGCCATTCAAGCCCTCGAATCCTTCAACCATCGGTCGGATCCCCTGCGGGCCATTGCCGAATATATTATCGAGCGACAACGCTGATACAGGATAGATGGCCGCTGGATAATATCTCCGATAGCTGCGCTGCGATCCGTTTCAAAATACCCACCGCAACCAGGGAAGCGGTCAAGGCGCTCTTTTACGGAATTGCCGGCGGATTTGTTGTGCTCGTCGTCATATTCATCTTGCACCTAAAAGGACGGTCCCCTGTGCGAGATCCTTCCGGGTTCGCACAAGACTTTCGCGCAGCCGGTGGACCGGACGAGATTTCCAGGCTATAAGTCATGGTATCTTATTTAGGCAATTCTCGAACACTCCCTTGACAAAATACCACAATGTGGTATTTTAAATCATGCCATTAGAAGAGCATTTGGTCTCTTCCCTGTCTTCTCATGGTCAGTTTTCTTCAACTGATAACAATTATTGACATTATGACCTTCCAAATCCGCATCTGAATATGCCCTTTTTCTAATGGCTATTCCTTCAAGGCCAATGAAAATCGATAAAGTTAAAATCAATCATTGTTGTATCTAAAAATAAACACAGGAGGTTTATCATGACAACAGTAAGAAATGGCGTAAATGTTAACGATCTTATGACAGCAATCGAGTCGGTCAAAGAAGACCCCGCTAATGGTAAACTGACGTTTACCGTTCACTCCAGGTGGAATAACGGCTTCAAGGCGGAGCATCGTTCAGCGAATTATGTCGTCGGAAAGCAAAGCGGTACCCATGTGCATGATCACACCGTGCGAACCGATGAACCAAGGGAGATCCTCGGGGAGGATACCGGCATCAGTCCCGCTGAGACTCTGATATCGTCACTGGCGGCTTGCCTGACTGTCGGTTATGCTGCCAACGCTGCGGCAATGGAAATCGATATCGATGACATGAGCTTCGAGATTACAGGAAAAGGAAGTCTGGAAGGATTCATGAATATAGGCGATAGCCGCCCCGGCCTAAGAGATATTTCCGTAAAGACCCATATTAAATCTAGCGCTTCCGTCGAGAAACTGCAGGAACTGCATGATTACGTGAATGAGCACTCTCCAATCTGGGACACCCTCAGCAGTCCGGTGCAGGTGGAGTCTGAACTGGCTGTTGAATAAGCTGCCGGGAGCGAATCGTAGATCGTAAGTCTTATTTTCCAGCCTTACAGTTAAACTTAGAAACCAAGGGTCAGGTCTTCATTTTCGACAAGGCAATTAAAGACGAGTGAAGACCTGACCACCTTTTCTCATGCAACTGTCAAGGTAAGTCCGTTCAGTCACGCGTGATATCAACACAGTTACGGCACATTTTTTTTAGCTCAGGAGTTGTCCAGCTGTTTTGTATTCAGTTGCAGTGCCCATATTATACTTACTTAAATTTTCTTCCAAGGATTCTAAAATATCAGGCGTCCTCCCCTCCGACTGCAGACGGACCAAAGGGAGATCCCGGCGGGTAGGCCCGCTGGCCAAGTTCCCGGTCGATCATCAGAAGGCCGGACTTGTCCTCCCCCACCATTTCCAGTTCGTCGGTTATCTTGCCGGTGGAGGCTTCCTCCTCGATCTGTTCATCTGAAAACCATGCCAGCATCGGTTCGGACGCATAGTCTTTTTCTTCACGGGCGATGGTGGTCAATTCGTTTATCTTACCGGTGATAAACTGCTCGTGTTCGAAAGCGTCCTGGAAGGCTTCCAGCGGTGAAGACCACTCGGTTTTAAGCTGTCTGACGTCCTGCAGCACAACCTGTCCACCGCGGTCGATTACATGCTGGAAAAATTTCATGGCATGGATCATTTCTTCATGAGCCTGGCAGCGCATCCAGTGCCCCATTCCGTCAAGGCTCTTTGAGTGAAAATATGCCGCCATTGAAAGATATATATAATAAGATTCCAGTTCGTTTTTGATCTGGTCATTGATTGCCCTGTTGAGTCTTTCTCCGATCATGTTTGATCTCCTTTTTATTGCATAAATCCGGGTTTCCTCATCCGGTTATGATGAAGGGGTTTTTAAAGATCTCTTTGATTAAACTTAATCATTCGTAAGGGTAACTCAACCGGTTTTTCCCCGGTCATCTTGAATATCACTTAAAAAAACCGGCAATCGCTGTTGTAAAAAATAAAGCGGCCGTCGGCCAAGTATTTGATTTTTTATGACTTTCCTGATAGTTTGACCTCACGAAAAATTTCATATAGTTACTTTAACCCGAACCGACCGATAAAATGACAGCGCTTTAATCTTTTTATGCCGCTTTCCATAATTATGTTCCGAAATACGGAATTACGGTATAAGTGGTTGTAGAAAAAAACGTTAGAATACCGGAACGTTTTTTTGACAACCACTATAAGCGTTTCCA
>DAOVBC010000087.1 GCA_030670715.1 Deltaproteobacteria bacterium
ATGCGCCAGATGCAGTCCGGTGGCGGTAAAGCGCTCTCATTCGGCAAAAGCCGGGCGCGACTGCAGTCGGATTCTATGGCAAAAGTGACGTTCGAAGATGTGGCCGGCATAGACGAAGCCAAGGAAGAACTCGGGGAAATCGTTGAATTTTTAAGAGACCCGAAAAAATTCACGCGCCTTGGTGGACGAATTCCCAAAGGGGTGCTGTTGATGGGTCCGCCGGGCACCGGCAAGACCTTGCTGGGTAGGGCCATAGCGGGTGAAGCCGATGTGCCTTTTTTCAGTATCAGTGGTTCCGACTTTGTCGAAATGTTTGTGGGCGTAGGTGCTTCGCGGGTTCGGGACCTGTTTGTACAGGGTAAGAAAAATGCGCCCTGTATCATATTTATCGATGAAATCGATGCGGTCGGAAGACACCGTGGTGCAGGTCTGGGCGGCGGGCATGACGAAAGAGAACAGACCCTCAACCAGCTTCTGGTGGAAATGGACGGGTTTGAATCGAATGAAGGCGTTATTCTGATTTCTGCCACTAACCGTCCGGATGTACTCGATCCCGCCCTGTTGCGTCCGGGGCGATTTGATCGTCAGGTGTATGTTTCCCTGCCTGATATTAGAGGGCGCGAAATGATTCTGAAAGTCCACATGAAAAAGACCCCCGTCGATGATGACGTGGATGTGGTTGTCCTTGCCAAGGGGACGCCGGGTTTTTCAGGAGCCGATCTGGAAAATCTTGTGAACGAGGCGGCCCTGCTTGCAGCCAAACGCGATAAGGAAAAAATCGGTATGGTTGATTTTGAAGATTCCAAGGACAAAGTTTACATGGGGCTTGAGCGTAAATCAAAAGTCATAAAGGAAGAGGATAGAAAGACCACTGCTTACCATGAAGGCGGCCATGCGCTGGTGGCAAGATTTCTGCCTGAAACCGATGCGGTCAACAAGATCACCATTATTCCACGGGGAAGGGCGGCCGGCATCACATGGTTTCTGCCGGAGGAACGCGATTTTAAATACAAAGATCAACTGGAAAGCGAGCTGGCGGTTGCCTTTGGCGGACGTGCGGCGGAGGAAATAGTATTTAACCGGATCAGCACAGGTGCGGCCAATGATATCAAGCAGGCCACGGATCTCGCCCAGCAGATGATCCGCGCGTGGGGAATGAGCGAGGATCTGGGCCCTCTCTCTTACGCCAAGGGAGAGGAACATGTGTTTCTGGGTCGGGAGATAGCCCAGCATCGTGATTATTCGGAGGCCACCGCCCAGAAAATCGATGAAGAGATCCACAGACTCATCGACAACGCATACATCCGGGCCAGGGAGGTTCTGGAAGAGAACGTGGATGTTCTTCACCGGTTGTCGGAATTGCTGCTCGAAAAAGAGACCGTCCAGGGCAAAGAACTGGATGAACTTATCATGTCCATGAGGCCCGGGATCAAACTGCCTTCCCAGCAGGATAAAGAAGGGGAAGCAGCTGCTGAAAATAAACCGGAATCTGAAGCGCAGACTGAATCCGGGCCGTCACCTGATGCCGGCAGCGAATCCGGATCCGATTGATGCGTAAAAAATACGAGCTGAAATGGGACTTCCATAAACTTGAATTCGGTGATCGAACCTGCATAATGGGGGTGGTAAACGTCACGCCGGATTCTTTTTCGGACGGCGGCAATTTCTTCTCTCCCGATGCGGCCATCGCCCACGGCGAAAAACTGATCGAAGATGGGGCCGATATCATCGATATCGGCGGTGAATCGACCCGCCCCTTTTCTGAAGATGTACCCGCCGAAGAAGAACTTCGGCGCGTGATCCCGGTTATCGAAGCCCTTGCCGGGGACACTGCCCCACCGATTTCCATTGATACGACAAAGGCGGTAGTTGCCCGTCGGGCCCTGGAAGCGGGCGCTTCCATTATCAATGATATCAGCGCCATGCGGCTTGAACCGCAAATGGCGCAGGTCGCGGCCGAATCCGGTGTGCCGGTAATACTGATGCACATGCTGGGAATCCCGAAAACGATGCAGGTGTCACCGGTCTACGCTGATGTTGTCGCGGAGATTAAGACGTTTTTCGTACAGGCCCTCCGGCAGGCAACGGATGCCGGAATCGCCGCGGACAGGATTATCATTGATCCGGGTATCGGCTTTGGCAAAACACTTGAGCACAACCTGATTCTTATTCAAAACCTGTCTGAATTTCAAACCATCAATGCGCCGATTCTCATCGGTCCCTCCCGAAAAGCATTCATCCGGAACCTGTTAAAAGATGAAAGTGTAAAAGATATCCGTCCTGATTTACCAATTGTGGAAACCGGCACCCAAGCGGCGATAGCTGTAGCTGTTTCCAATGGTGCCCATATTGTAAGGGTTCACGATGTCGCCAATACCCTTTCCACGCTTAAAATTGTTGATGCGGTTCTGCAGGCGTGAGGTGAGTCATCTTTCTGGCTATATTCTTGAGATAGTCTGCATGCCGGTGTTAAAAAGACATGATAATTGATTCTGGATACTCGATACTTGAAACTTGATACTGGTTACTGGTTACTCGATACTCGATACTGGATACTCGAAACTGGATCATTGATTCTGCCTGATTTTATAGAAAGCAGGTCCTTTTGTGTGATTGTTAAAAACCGAGCAAAATTTTGGAGAATTCGGCGATGCTGCTTGTAATTGACGTTGGAAACACAAATATGGTGATGGGTGTCTACCGGGGCAGTCAGTTAATTAAAGATTGGCGTCTGCGTACCGAGCGGAATACTACCGAAGATGAGTTTAATGTGATTGTTACCAGCCTGTTCGCCCAGAGCGGTATCCGACCGGACGAAATTAAAAATACCATCATATCCAGTGTGGTTCCGCCAATGGTGACTATTCTGGATTCATTTTGCCGAAAATACCTCGGCGGACCGCCCCGCTGGGTCGATGCCGCACGCTACAAAGGGATGCCGATTTTATATCGCAATCCCGGTGATGTTGGAGCGGACCGGATCGTCAATGCCGTTGCTGCCTATCATAAGTACCGGAGAAGTCTGATCGTAATCGATTTCGGTACGGCAACTACATTTGACAGCATTTCTGAAAAAGGAGAATATTTAGGTGGTGCCATCAGCCCCGGCATCATGATTGCGTCGGAAGCGCTTTTCAGAAAAGCTTCCAGGCTGCCGCGGGTTGAGATTTTTGTCCCTCCGACAGAAGTAATCGGTAGAGATACTGCCGGCAGTATACAATCGGGAATCATCTTCGGCTATGCCGGTCTGGTTGACGGCATGGTAAAAAGGATAAAACGTGAAATGGGCTCGGATCCCAAGGTGATTGCCACCGGCGGGTTGGCGGAACTCATTCGGGATGTATCCGAAACCATAGAAGCGGTTGAGCCGCTGTTGACGTTGGATGGGCTCAGGATTATCGCTGAAGACATCTAAACCGGTTTACAGTTTCCACATATAATTTTAGGCATTTCTTCCCTATGCCCTTCCGACTTCCTTAAGGGTATCGTTAAATACCCCATAAAAGAATTCGTAATCGGTTAACCCCCGCTGGATCACTTTGCCGATGTCGTCAATATTTTTAGTGTTCACTATAATGTTGATACTGTATCTGAGGGCCATCATCTGGTCCATTGTGCGGTAGCCGTCGCTGAGCATAACGACAAACATATTGCGACGCACAATCATGTTCAAACGCTCAAGATACAGCAGAACCATATTCGAGTCCGGTCCCTCACAGTGAAAAGATTCGTTCACCAGGACTAGGTCGTATTGATGGTACCTCATTTTTTTTAACGCATCCCGTCCGGAATCCGACACCGTGACATGATATTCAAGAAGGTTCAGGTTGTTTACTACTTTTTTAAGCAGATCGGTATCTGATTCGCAAACCAGGGCCGTCCTGCCTTCTTCTTCAATAAAATCAAACGGTTTTTCAGATGCATCATAGTCGCTGGAAGTGATATCGGCGTGAATTGAGTTGGCTGTTTGATTTCTTGGCCCGATGCTGATTTTGCTTTTGCATTTCGGGCAGGGCAATGATGCGGTTTTATCGGCCGGTATTTTTTCATCCGGAAGTTTAAACTTGCTCATGCAGTTTTGACATACAATTTCCATGCTATTGCGCCCTGGTGGATTTATAGGCCCGGTCAACCTCAAGCTTTTCGATATCGGTTGTTGCCTCACCGCGAGCCGATTTTAATGAATCGATTCCACGACCGACAATACCTTTGCGAGAAGCAAAGGCCAATGCCGTCTCCTGGGTAATCAGGCCCTGTTCATATAATCTGATAATATGTTCATCAAAGGTGGTCATACCGAAGGCACGTCCGGCCTGCATCATTTCATAAAACGTTTTGCCTTCGGACTCGCCATTCATTACCGCATCTTTGACCCGTAAATTCGTATGAAGAATCTCAAAGGTCGCCACCCGGCCTCCGCCGACTTGCGGCAGCAGTCGCTGGCAGACAACCCAGCGGATCGTGTCTGCAAGTCGGATGCGAATCTGGTGCTCTTCCTCGGTATTGAACATACCCACAACACGGTTAATCGTTGAACCGGCATCAATCGTGTGCAGGGTCGTAAGGACCAGATGGCCTGTTTCAGCTGCGCTCAGGCCGATTTCAACAGTTTCCCGGTCACGCATTTCGCCTACAAGAATCACCTTCGGGGCCTGACGAAGTGCCGCCCTTAAACCATTTGCATAGGTGTCAAAATCAATCCCCAGTTCCCGCTGGTTAAAAGTGGATTTTTTATGCGGATGCTGGTATTCCACCGGATCTTCCAGGGTTACCACGTGAACCGATCGGTCTTCGTTGATCTCGTCGAGGACGGCGGCCAGGGATGTAGTTTTCCCCGAACCGGTGGCTCCCGTGACGAAAACAATACCGTTTTTCTCTTTGGCAATACCGTGCATGGCTTCCGGCAGATGCAGTTCATCAATGGTCGGTATTTTCGATTCCAGCTTGCGCAGTACAATCGAATAGTAACCGCTTTGCGAAAATACGTTGACACGGAAGCGCGCCTTGCCGGGCAGAGAGTATGAAAGGTCACAGGATCCTTCACTTAACAGTTTTTTTGTTAGGCGCCGATCCTGGCTGACCAGGTTCAGTGCAAAAATTTCGGTTTGGAAAGGGGCAAGTTCTTTAAATTTGGGCCGCATATCCACTGTAACCAGGTTTCCGTCAGTTTCCACCTGCAGCGGTTTCCCAACCGTCAGGTTAAGGTCGGAAACATTTTTGTGGGAATCAAGCATCCGGGTCAGGATATGATCAATTTCCTGTTTTTTCATGGCGCGCCCCTATTGCCGGATCGCAAAGAGCAGCGATGATGCGGCAGTCAGATTTTCCATTTATTTATCTGATATCGCGGACGATTTATACAGAACGACATAAATTATTGCGCATACATACACAGCGTTCTGCATGTTTGGCCCTATACGGTAACTTTAATATCAACGAGTCAAAGTGCGAATACGCATTTTACCATGACGCTGTGTATAGATCAATTATCCGCATCCATCCGTAAAATTCATACACGAAAATCGTGTTTCATAAATAACAACATGCCGTTATCTTAGACTTCTGTAAAATCGGCCGGTGGTGCCGTCAGCAAAGGCCTGAATTTGGCTTTTTCGTTTGCTTTCATGTAGGCCTCTTCGGCACTGATCCATCCTTTGTTGAACAGTTCCATGATGGCCTCGTCCAGAAGAACCATACCATATTTTTTCCCGGTCTGAATCATAGAAGGGAGCTGATGGGTTTTGGCTTCCCGGATTAAATTTCTGACCGCTGAATTGGCGATTAAAATCTCAAGGGCCACACAACGGGCTCTTTTGTCGACGCGTTTAAATAAAACCTGTGCGATGATCGCCCGGAGTCCGTCGGCAAGTGTTGATCGGACCTGGGCCTGCTGTTCCGCGGGAAAAACCTCGATAACCCGGTCTACGGTCTTTACAGCACTGGATGTATGCAGCGTTGCGAAAACCAGATGACCTGTTGAAGCCGCCTCAATAGCCAGTGAAATCGTCTCGAGGTCACGCATTTCGCCGACCAGGATGATATCCGGATCTTCACGCAGGGCACCGCGCAGGGCGGATGAGAATGTCTTGGTATGGATACCGACTTCCCGGTGATTTACAATACATCCCTGGCTCTGATGAACAAATTCAATCGGATCTTCGACGGTAATAATATGATCTTTTCGGGATCGGTTGGCCACATCGACTATGGAGGCCAGAGTTGTCGATTTACCGCATCCCGTGGGTCCGGTCACCAGAACCAATCCTCGCGGAAGTGTCGCCAGTTTTGATATTACAGGCGGCAGTCCCAGTTGCTCGGCGGTCATGATGGTGCTCGGTATTTCCCTGAAAACAGCTCCAACCCCGTTTTTTTGCATGAAAAAATTCGCACGGTACCGGGCAAGGCCCGGGATTTCATACCCAAAGTCAACGTCGCCTGTTTCCTCAAAGACTTTGACCTTTTCTTCAGGTGATATTTCATAGAGCATACCGCGCAGATCATCATTATCCAGGACTTTATACTTTATCCTTTCAATATCTCCACGGATTCGCAGTGCGGGTGGTTGTCCAGCTACAAGATGAAGGTCAGAGGCGCCCTGTTCGTTCATCAACTTGAAAAAAGCATCTATCTTTGCCATTAATTGCTCCCGATGAAATTAACCGTAGTTATCTTGATCAGCACATTTTCAACTGGAAATCGATCGAATAAGAGTTATACCGCTTTCCATAATTATATTCCGAAATACGGAATTGCGGTATAAGTGGTTGTAGAAAAAAAACGTTGGAATACCGGGACGTTTTTTTGACAACCACTATAAAACAAATGTATCCAATAAGATTACTTAGAATGCTGCAGCAGTTTTAATTTGGAATCTTCCTCATCCAGAGCCTTCATACCTTCCTTGCTTATTTCAAGGAGTTTGGTGTGGGCTTCGATAACAGATCCGATCTGGACTTCGATCTGCATGCGCTGCCGTTTCAATTCCACAATATCTTCATGTAATTGAGCGAGACGGTTATGGGCTTTATTTAATATTTTTTCGGCCTTCACTTCGGATTCAGCGATAATGAGCTCGGCCGATTTTTGAGCATTATCCTTCATCTGCTCGATCACTTTCTGGGAATTGAGCAGGGCGCGCTTAAACGTATCTTCGCGATTTTTAAAACCCTGGATTTCCGACTGCAGACGGAGTATTTCTTCTTTGTGGTTTTCGTTTTCCTTCAACAGCGCCTCAAAGGCATCCGCCATTTGATTCAGAAATAAGTCAACATCCTGAATATCAAATCCTCTAAACTTGGTACGAAATTTTTGCTGCTGGATATCTAGGGGTGTAAGATTGTTCATCATAAGTAACCTCCCTTTGTGATCGCTTACATAAGCGAGTGGGAAAATCTCAGAAGGCTTTTGACAACAAAGCTCTGAAGAAAATAGATTATTAAAATCACGAAAATCGGCGAAAAGTCTATTCCGCCGAAACTTAGCGGGACTTTTGATCGGATTCTGTAAAGCACCGGTTCGGTAACGTTGTTGATAAACCGGACAATCGGGTTGTAAGGATCAGGGCTAACCCAGGAGAGCACCGCCCGGGCAATAATAATCCACATATAGAGCCACAGCACCACGTTAAGAACGTTGGCAATAGCC
Organism: Deltaproteobacteria bacterium; assembly: GCA_030670715.1. GTDB lineage: Bacteria > Desulfobacterota > Desulfobacteria > Desulfobacterales > SG8-13 > DAOVBC01. The sequence goes on from DAOVBC010000087.1 coordinate 7,645, forward strand.
ATTAAGAAATAGCCGACAATATACATTCCGAGTGAAACCTCGCACTATTCAAACACAGAGAACATCCGTGCGATCGGATGCCTCTTCATTGAGTATAATACTATATCATACAACGGGGGGGCTTGTCCATAAATGAGAAATGTGTTGCTGTTCAGCTATACCCTGCAATACCAAGGTGGTCGGTTGTTTGTCGCGTTAACAGATACTGGATACTCGATACTGGATAAAAAAAGGATACCTTCCTTGTTACATCAAGTATTATTGGAAAAGTTTTTCATCATAATTTCGCCCAGTTCCTTTGAACGTATTGTCGCGGCTTCCACGGCATCGATAAGCGTTGTCCTGAGCCCCCCCTTTTCAAGGGTGTGTAAACCGGCGATGGCGGTCCCGCCGGGTGAGGTGACCATATCCTTTAATTCACTGGGGTGTGTGTTTGTTTCCAGCAGCATTTTTGCCGCCCCCAAAACTGTCTGGATCGAAAGGAA
>DAOVBC010000146.1 GCA_030670715.1 Deltaproteobacteria bacterium
TTAGCCGTGGGGGAGACCGCGGCTCCCGCACGTTTTTTGCGGGAGAACGCGGAGGGGGCAGGAATGCCCCCGCTGCTAAGTCATTGAAATGACCGGACACGCAGCCACCGGAGTGAATCGGGGAGACGCACCCCGTGAACAAGTATACATATACAAATCGTGGAAACAACAGCATTCGGTGCAGCCGACACCTAAAATATACAGGTCGGGTTGGCCGCGCTACACTTTGTGGAATACGATCCTGTCTCCCCGGGGTTCGACGCTGACCCTGTCCTCCTCTTTGATGTTGCCTTTCAGGATTTCCACGGACAGCTCGTTTTCGATATATTTTTGAATGACGCGCTTAAGGGGGCGGGCACCGTAAACCGTGTCATAACCTCTGTCAACCAGGAATGATCTTGCACCATCGGTCAGCACCAGCTCGATCTTTTTTTCGGCAAGACGGGCGACGAGTTGACCGATCTGAATATCGACGATTTCAGCAAGCTGCTCCCTGCTCAGGTTATGGAAAACTATCATTTCGTCTATCCGGTTTAAAAATTCAGGCCTAAAATTTTCCCGCAGGGCTTCCATCACACGGGCTTCCATCTCCCTTCGCTCAGAACCTGCGAACGCCTGAATCAATTGGCTCCCCACATTTGAGGTCATGATTATAATAGTGTTTTTAAAATCAACCGTTCTCCCCTGGCCGTTCGTCATGCGGCCGTCGTCCAGGATCTGAAGCAGCACGTTAAAGACTTCGGGGTGGGCCTTTTCGATCTCATCAAACAAGACAACGGAGTACGGCCGGCGGCGAACCGCCTCGGTCAGATATCCGCCCTCCTCATATCCCACGTATCCTGGCGGTGCACCGATTAGCCTGGCAACGGCATGCTTTTCCATGTATTCGGACATATCAATTCTGACCACGGCCTGTTCAGTGTCAAAGAGAAACTCCGCCAGGGCCTTTGCCAGTTCGGTTTTGCCGACGCCGGTAGGTCCCATGAAAATGAAGGATCCGATGGGACGGTTTGGGTCCTGTAATCCGGAGCGGGCGCGGCGCACCGCATTAGAAACCGCTTCGATTGCTTCCAGTTGACCGATGACCCTGAGGCTGAGACGTTCTTCCATATGTATCAGCTTTTCCTTTTCACCTTCCAGCATCTTGCTGACCGGGATTCCGGTCCAGCTGGAGATGACCTCGGCAATGTCTTCATCATCGACCTCTTCTTTCAGCATTTTATTGTTTTGCTGAAGTTCGGCCAGCTGTTCATTGGCGGCTTTCAACCGGTTTTCGAGCTCTGTGGCTCTGCCGTAGCGTATTTCCGCTACTTTTGCCAGATCTCCTTTGCGTTCCGCCTGCTGGGCTTCGATACCCAGCTGCTCCTGTTTTTCTTTGATCCCTCGAATCTGCTGGATCAAGTCTTTTTCGTTTTGCCAGTGGGCTTTCATGGCCAAAAGATCTTCATTCATATTCCCCAGCTCGGCCTCAAGCCGGGAAAGACGCTCTTTAGATGCCGGGTCGGTTTCTTTTTTAAGCGCCTCCCGTTCAATTTCCAGCTGGGTGATCCTGCGCTGGATCTCATCGATTTCAGACGGCATACTGTCGATTTCGATTCTAAGTTTAGAAGCACATTCATCAATCAGGTCAATGGCCTTGTCGGGGAGAAAACGGTCGGAAATATAGCGGTTGGACAGTGTGGCCGCTGCAACAATGGCCGAGTCCTTTATTCTTACACCGTGGTGGATCTCATATTTTTCCTTCAGACCCCTGAGGATGGAGATCGTGTCTTCCACCGTCGGCTCTTTGACCAGTACCGGCTGAAAACGTCTCTCCAAGGCTGTGTCCTTTTCAATATATTTGCGGTATTCGTTCAGGGTTGTGGCGCCGACACACCGTAGCGTTCCGCGGGCCAGGGCCGGTTTGAGCATATTTGACGCGTCCACCGCTCCCTCGCTGGCACCGGCCCCCACCAGCGTATGCAGTTCATCGATGAACAGAATGATCTCGCCCTCGGCTTTTTCCACTTCTTTAATCACCGCCTTGAGGCGGTCTTCAAATTCTCCCCGGTATTTTGCACCGGCCACCAGGGCACCCATGTCAAGGGCCACCAACCGTCTGTTTTTTAGGCTTTCGGAAACATCCCCCTCAACGATGCGCTGGGCCAAACCTTCCACAATGGCTGTTTTCCCGACCCCGGGTTCGCCAATCAACACGGGATTGTTCTTGGTGCGTCTGGAAAGCACCTGCACAATCCGCCGGATTTCATCATCCCGTCCAATGACCGGATCCAGGGTTCCGAGACGCGCCAGGTCAGTCAGGTTGCGGCTGAATTTTTCAAGCGCCTGATATTTTTCTTCCGGATTCGGATCCGTTATGCGTTGAGAACCGCGGATCTCCATGAGAACTTGTAAAAGGGTGTCGCGGGCGATTCCGTACCGAGCAAAAATCTCGGCCGTTTCCCCTTCTTTGTCATCACAGATGGCCAGCAGGATATGTTCGATGCTGACATACTGATCTTTCATTTTGGCGGCTTCGGCAAAGGCCGCGTCCAGAACTCTCTTTGTCCGCTGTGACAGGTAAACATCTCCGGGCCGGCTGACTTTGGGCAGCCGACCCAGCGCAAGGGTCACTTCCCGGTCAATACTACCGGGTGAAACGCCCAGTTTTTTCAGGATGGAAGCGGCAACCCCTTCCTCTTCCCCCAACATTGCTCCCAGCAGGTGCGCGGGCTCAATCTGCGAATGGTTATGCCGGGTCGCCAGGGATTGGGCCTTTTGTATAAGTTCTTGGGATTTAATGGTAAATTTGTCAAATTGCATCCTGTCTTACCTCTGATCCAGATTTATTTGTCCTCGATATACTCAAGTTGACCCACCGGAACCGGATTTCTAACGAACCCGGTCCGGCCGGTCTTTTGCGTTAAACATAAACATTAACCCAAACCTGTCAAACCAATACAGTCATATTATTATAAATAATATGACATATAAGTAATGTATTTTTACGGGGGTTAAGATCGGTGGTCGGGTGACCGCGGAAATTTTTTTGAAATAATAAAGTTAGACGGGTTGTGGGGCTGGGATTGGCCGCTGAGAGTAATGTTTCATCCACACCGGTTGCTGGTTCATGATCGAGCAGAACAATATAAAATCCTCGAGCCTTGTCTGCTGATGCGAATCCAGTTTGTCGAAGGCAACACACCGCCGCCGCACCGGAATTGTACTGAAAGAAAATTCGCTTTTTAGCTCAAAGTCTGAAACAGACCTGAATGGTATGCCGTCTAGAAAAAAACGCGGTTTAGGCATCAAAATAATCAGCTGAGAGGACGGACTTTTCACCGTGTCCGTGTCAATATAACGAAACGAAAGGCCGTTTAAACTGATATCAATCATCTGCCCAAGTATTTCGGCATGAGGTTTTAGCGCAACTATGGCGCTGTCCATAGCTGGATATCGAACATTCTGACGCCGATCCGGTTGGCTTTCAGGGTTCATGATGATCCGTTCCTCTCTATGCTGAAATTACGTGTAATGATACACGCCGGGATTTTTCCGGCCCGTCAGAGGGCATCATGTCAAGTACAATAATTGTATTATAGAATATAATATATTGTGTGTCAATAAATTATTACCACTATATGTTGTTGTTATACGGTATGCCCTCGTCGTTTCCGGCGAGTTCGGAATCTTGCTTGACTCTGTCGGGTTCGTATTTTATAAAAAGGCGAATTGTGATGATGCGCCGGAACCGTTTCCTTCGGATCTGGTTTTTCAAGCTGCCGGTGATCACCCGGGCCTTACCCTGTGTTCAGCGCGAAATGTCTATACGCCCCCGTTGGCCTGTTCCGATTCGGCCAACCGGCAAACTGCCTCCATTCTTGCCCGGTTATTACGGTGACATCCAAAACTTGATCAAACCGCTTAATAATGCTGCCGCAAGAACTATCCAACAGAGGAGGTATACATGAAATCCTGCGTATTTAACCTCAAACTTATGCTGATTTTTTTTCTGATGTGTACACCGGCCGGGGCCTCAAAAGTGCTGCCGCCACCGGAAGGGGGTGTTTTGCCGGATATCGTGTTAGCAGTTCCTGATAACCCAAAACAACGACAATACCTCCAGCTTAACGATCAAGGCACGTTTAAGATTCCTGAAATAAAAGCAGAAGTGGTCATCATTGAAGTATTCAGTATGTATTGACCGTTCTGCCAGCGGGAGGCTCCCACTGTAAACCAAATATTTCGCAATATTGAAAGTAACCCCAAATACAGGGGAAAGGTAAAGATGATCGGTATCGGCGCCGGGAATTCGGCTTATGAAGTAAAATATTTCCAAAAAACATACAATATTCCCTTCCCGTTGTTTCCAGATAAAGATTTTATGCTTCACAAAAAACTCGGCGAGGTGAGAACACCGTACTTCATCGGCATCCGAATCAATAGTGATGGCAGCCATCGTGTCTTTTATTCAAAGCTCGGTGGCGATAGTGATGCCGGCAAGCTGTTGAACAGGCTGCTTAAGAATTCCGGACTGTAATGACCGGTCGTAGAGGGGAGGTAAAACATGAAGCTTGTTACAGGAATACTGGTGGTCCTAGTTGCAGCTTTTTTCCTTTTATTGAATCCTGGCCCTGCGAGCTCAGGATCTTTAAAAGAGAACATATATAATCCGGGGAAATTAAAACCCATCGACAGTAAGCTGAAGGTAAAAGTCGGCGATCCGGCACCGGATTTCACCCTGCCCAGCGTTTCGGGCCGGAAAATTTCCCTCAGTCAGTTCAGGGGAAAGAAAAATGTCATTATCTCTTTCGTGCCGGCGGCCTGGACACCGGTGTGCTCTGATCAATGGCCGGGCTATAATATTGTTAAAGATCTTTTTGACCAGAACGATGCCGTTCTTCTCGGTATCACCGTCGACAACATACCAACCCTGTATGCCTGGACCAAGCAGATGGGAGAATTGTGGTTTCCCGTACTTTCGGATTTCTGGCCGCACGGCGCGGTGGCAAAAAAATATGGTGTTTTGCGATCGGATGGCGTATCGGAAAGGGCGTTGTTCGTCATCGACAAAGAAGGTATCATCCGCTCTATCCACGTGTCGGATATCAATGTTAGACCCGATCTGGAGTACTGCGCCGTTGAGCTGGAAAAACTGAACCGATAAGGTGCCACGCATGAATCAACGTCGTGCATTCAGTATAATTGCAGTAATAGCCATTACGGTCGTGCTATTGGCCGGTCCGGCCCGATCCGGAAAAACAAATACCATTCGGTCCATCGATCTGGCGCAACTGAATCAGATGATCAAAGATAGAGGGAACCGTTTCCTGATCACCGTAATGGCCGCCTGGTGCCACCCCTGCGTAAAAGAACTTCCCGATTTGAATAAGCTTTACAACAAGTACAAAGGACAGGGCCTGCAACTGATCGGTATCACGGTGGATCTGGAAGGTCCCAAAGTGATGCAGCCGATCATTGACAGGCTGCACATCGATTTTCCGATATACTGGGTGGGCGAAAAGGCGCTTGAGGAATACAGTATTCGCGGTATTCCTCTGCTCATGTTTGTCCAGGACGGTAAGATTGCAGACAGTCGGATAATGGGCATGCGGTCTAAAAAATATCTGGATAAAACCATACGGGAGTATTTACGGGACGGTAAGCTACCGGATGTTTCATGAGCGACCATGAGCAGACAGTCACCACTAACGGTGAAAATGGTACAGCCACCCGGGTGGCATTCTTTAGCTACCGGCCAAAACTCGTCGCTAAGTGAGCGTAAAACCGAACCGTGCCCAATCAACAAAGAAAGTACACACGCTTTTTCAACACGCGTTTTTGATTCGATTAGACTCGAAACTGTTCGGTTTAACGCTCTCTAATCGACTCAAACAGTTGCCCGGTTACTTCAGAAAACCACCCGGGCGGCGGTGCCATTTTCATGAAAGATACCTGTCGCAACTGTTTGCGGTTCGGGGTTCAGAGGTTCAAGGGTTGAACCCCCGAGACCCTGAACGCAGAACGTTGCACCTTTGAATGCATATTTCAGGTCAGCCGCGTTTCAGGTTCCTTGCCGTTTCGATTCCCTTTACCACCTGGTCGATTGTATAAAAGTCGCTTCTGAAAACCTCCTTTCCTTCCGGTGAATAAATAACCAGCAAAGGGATAGTCAGGTTGCCGATTTCTTTGAGCTTTTTCTTACCCCAGGGATTGTTGCCGGTAATGTCGACTTTCATGGGAACGATGTCATCTTCGGCCAGCAGGCGGGTGATCTTTTTACTATTCAGTACCCCCTCTTCAAGCGCCTTACAGTTCAGGCAC
>DAOVBC010000093.1 GCA_030670715.1 Deltaproteobacteria bacterium
ATTTTTTTTCTTTTCACCCAGCCAGAACGCAATGAACAACTGCAGTCCAATAAACACAAGAACCAGGATGCCATAGATTACCAGGCTAAAAATCCCCGGTTCCCAGGGTGAAAGCGTGCCGGCAGTATCAATGGGTTGCATAAGTTTCCCGCAATATTCTATTCAGCCTCTAGAGCTCCCAGGCGGCCCGGGCGCCTTCTTCGGTGGCCTCCATTATCCGGCGTACCTGCAACGCATCTCCGACGATAACGTGGCGAATTTCATTTTCCTTGAGTTTACTTTTTAAATCGTCTCGCGGATTCATGCCCACTGCCAGAACCACCTGATCCAGCGATGAAAGGGTGTTCTCTTCGCCCTGGGTGATAACCGTCACGGAATCTTCCTGAATACGCTGCAAGGCAGTTCCGAACATAAACCGGCAATCGTCTCCGCGTAATCTTTTATGGAGTCCGTAGCCGTGAGATGTGAACTTCGTCACCGGAGATTTTGGAAGCTGGTCGATCAAGGTCACCGCGCTGCCCCTGGCAGTCAGGAAGGTGGCTGTTTCCATGCCGATGAGTCCGGCACCAATGACGGCTATATTTTTTTGGGGTGCCACCGTTTCACCAAGAATTTGCCAGGCGTCACAGACGATGGGCAAATCGATCCCCTGGATGGGCGGTACAATCTTTTCACCGCCGGTAGCCACAATAACGGCATCCGGCGCTGCTTCATCGAGCATTTGATCAGTCACACAGGTACCGGTCTGTATTTCGATCCCGGCCTTTTTTACCTGATCAATCAACCATTGAATCCAATCCCCATAGATTTGCTTAAAGGGGGCTTTGCAGGCGTATAAAAGGTTTCCGCCGGGCATTTGTTCTTTTTCAAAAAGCGTTACCTGATGGCCGAGTCTGTTTGCCTCATAAGCCGCCGTTAATCCTGCAGGTCCGGCGCCAACGATCCAGACATTTCTTGTTTCGGCAGCCGGCTTCCGGGGATAAACAAGCTCCTGTCCGGTCTCCGGATTAATAGCGCACCGAACGGATTTGGCCTCAAGCATTTCACGTTCGATACATCCCTGGTTGCAGGCGATGCAAATGCGGATATCCCGATTGCGGCCCTGACGAGCCTTTATCAGATAATCGGGATCGCAGAGCTGCTGGCGGCCAAAGGCCACCAAATCAGCATCCCCGCAGGCGATGACATCATCGGCCCCCAGCGGGTCATTGAAACGACCGACCGCGATCACCGGTACGGAAACAACTTCCTTGAGCTTTTTGGCCCGCCAGACGTTGAAACCGGTGTCGTATTCGGGCGGCGCACTGGTAATCCCCCCGGGACTGCCGTGGGTTCCGATGGAGGCATGTATGACATCGGCTCCGGCCTCAACCAAATCCGGCACAATCGTCTGAACATCTTCTACAGTATAGCCGTTTTTGATGAATTCCTCGGCAGAGATACGCAGTAATATCGGAGTATCCTCTCCGACCTGAACCCGCACTTCACGCAGCACCTCTACCACGAATCTGGCACGGTTTGCAAAACTGCCTCCGTACTGGTCCTGCCGTTTGTTCGAAATTGCCGAAAGAAACTGAGTTAAGAGATATCCATGGGCCCCGTGAATCTCCACCCCATCGAAACCGGCCTCCATAGCGCGCACCGCCGCGCTGCCGAAAGAAGTGATTATTTCCTGAATATCCTCCAGGGTCATCTCCCTGGGTTCTTGACGGTAAACCAGGCTGGGAACGGCTGAGGGACCGATGGCCTCCCCCTTTTTCAGCAGGTAGGCGCTTTCCCTGCCGCCGTGGTGAAGCTGCATGACCGCTTTGCCGCCGCCGGCGTGCGCAGCTTCAGCAAATTTCTTCAACCCGGGTATGAATTTATCGTCATAAGCGCCGACTTCGAAAGGGCTGACGAGTCCCGAAGGATGAACAGCGGTGATTTCGGAGATAATTAATCCGGCCCCGCCTGAGGCCTGCCGATTCATGTAAGCCAACAGCGCATCGTTTACTGTGCCGTCGGGGTTGCACAGCCCCGTGCCCATTGGGGGCATTACCACCCGGTTGGGTATTTCAGTTTTTTTAATTGTAATCGGTGACAACAGGTGCTTTAATTCGTTCATGGGTCCTCCCCTGGATGTTTCGGCCGGATTGGCAATGATTATGGGGCAACGTCCCGGACGATTGCGGCATGCAATTCATTGTGACAGAAAAATCAAATGGCATCATTCATATCGGAGTCTTTATAAAAATGCAAGAAAGTCAATTGGGAAATGGAGATTGAATCATGGCAAGAAATCAAACGGCGGATCCTGCAGCATGGCTTTCGAGCATGATAAAAGATCATGTAGACCATTCCCCGCAAAATTCACTGCAGAACAAAACCAATGAAAAGGCGTTTGCAGAGCCGTTGATCGGGTTTTGCAGCGGAAATGATCCCTTGTTTGACGATTATAAACAACATGTCGGTCCTTTTCATTGGACACCCCTGGAAATATTTGCACTCACGTTTCCTGAACCCACTGTGACTGCTGAAGAACTGACCGTCATCAGCTGGATCCTTCCCCAGACGCCTGACACCAAATCGGACAACCGCAAACAAACCAAATGGCCGTCGGAACGCTGGGCACGGGCTCGTATTTACGGTGAACAATTTAATGAAACGCTCAGAAAACATATTGTCGAGATCCTTCAAAAAGAAGGATATGAAGCTGTGGCGCCCATGTTATCGCCCCAATGGTCACGGAAGGAATCCGAACAATACGGATTTGCCTCCACCTGGTCGGAACGGCACGCCGCCTATGCATCGGGATTGGGAACCTTCGGACTGTGTGATGGACTCATAACACCCCTGGGCAAGGCCATGCGCACAGGTTCCGTGGTGGCACGCATCCGGATTCCGCCGACGCGACGGCCATATACCGATCACCATGCGTATTGCCCGTATTTTACTCAGGGAATCTGCGGGAAATGTATACCCCGCTGCCCGGCGGGGGCCATTACCGAAAACGGCCATGATAAGAATACGTGCTATAAGCACACCAGCGTGGCATCTAAAAAATACACCAAAAAGCAATATAACTTTGAGGGCCGCGGCTGCGGTTTATGCCAGACCAACGTTCCCTGTGAATCCAAGATTCCGACGAAAGAAGATGTCGAGGCGTATCCTTGATTTCGGATTTTAGCCTCTGGTCTGTAAAGGCCTACCCTCATAAGCGCTAAGGGTGATTTGCTTAGAGCTATTTGCCAGCTAATTCCGCCGCCGCTTCAATCCAAGCCGCCAACCTGTCTTTATTGGTATATTTGTAAGTCTGCAGGAGTTGGAATAATTTCAATATATTGGTGCGCCACGAGAGGCAAATGTCATTTTTTCTCTTCCAAGTAGGAATCGAAATGAGTTTCCAGGGAATTAAAGACCTGCTCGAAAAGTTCCAGGTCACTGATTTTATATTTCTTCAGTAATACATACAGGTCTTTGTACATATTCTTATGGTATTTTTCGTGTCCGCTTGAAGCCTGGATCCCCTTCGGGGTCAGTTTGAGAAAGACTTTTTTGCTATTATTGCCCTTCATGTACCTTTCCACTAACTCTTTCTTTTCCAGCTTCAGAACCAGCTGCATGATCGCCCCGCGTGTCACACCCAGAATATTCGCAATCTCGGACATATAGGCATTGGGATTTTCAGCTATTGACGCAATGACATGGATTTCCGAGGTATATAAAAGGTCACCGGTTTCATAATCCCTCGGTTTTTTCTCCAAAACGCTCCATTTGTTTAGAATTCGAGTGACTTGCTTATCAAAGACCTTGATAAATAACGCTTTCTTTTTGCTCATAGTTCCTCCCCCCGCTCACTTGGAAGATTCAGCCCGCTGGGTGATCAGATCTTTTAATACCCTCTCTTTTTTCCTGGGCTCAAGGGTGATCTCTTCTTTAACCGCAGTCTGACAAAACAACCCGGACTTTCCGTTTATTTTCCCGGTACATTGAGAGCAGATACCCAAATCGCAACCGGCATGATCGTAATAGGCCAATGTACCATCCAGATGGTTGTAAATATAGTCAAGCGCGGTCATGGCACTCATCCCCGGTTCCCAGGGAACGTTATAAGTCTGGTAATAGGGTTCTTGATCAACGGCCGGATCGTAGCGAAAAACATTCACTTTAATTTTTTCATCTGTCATGTGTTTTCTCCATCGTTGTTAATGTTTTCCACCCGTATCGGAGTGAGCTTCCATCATCTGCTTCATAAAATCCAGGTAGGGTGTCACACCTGTCGGCGGACTCATACTGGTAATGGTTAAAGGACGTTGGTTGAGCTGAAAAGTCGCTGTATCATGTTTTACGATAATCTCCTGCAACCAGTTGTCGTTGTCGGTATCAGGGAAATCCTCTCTGTAATGAACACCACGACTTTCTGTCCGCATGAGTGCGCTCCGTACAGACGATTCCAACAGCTGAATCATGTTCGGCAATTCGAGCGCATCCATCCACTCTTTATTGTAAGTCCGGCTGTCGTTGGTTGTCGAAAGTTTTGGTAACACCGATACTTTGATATCCTCCAGATAATCTAAAAAGGTTTCCAGCTCATCCCGGTTACGAATGGGCCCCAGGTAGCGCTGGGATTTTCTCTGAACACGCTTCCGAAGTTCGGCCGGTCTTTCTCCTTTCGAAACCGTTAACGGCTGCAACGCTTTCTCTTTCAACTCTTTCAACGCACTCAAATCAAGATCGGCTGACTGTCGATTGTGGGCATATTCTCCGGCATTATTTCCAGCATCAGCACCTTGGGTAAAAATCTCAGTTATGGCGGCAAACACACGGTTAGCGCCAAATGTCCCCAAGGCACATTCGCCAGCGGCATATAGCCCCGCAACGGCTGTTTCAAACTGATCGTTAATCACTATACCGCCTTCGAAAAACTCAACCGCGTGCCCGACTTCCACCGGTTCATTTTCTTGCAGCATCCGGCCCCATTCGGTCAGATCCAATGCCTTGTATTTCCAGTTGGGGAAGACCATCGACGCCACTAGTTCCATCATCTCCCAGGAAGCATCTCCCCGGGTGTAATGCAAACCTCCGTTGGCAAACACCTTCCCATCTCGTGCCTGTTTTGCCGTAACAAATGACAGAAAGCTTTTGTTCCATTCCGTCAGAGTTCCCTTTTCGACCAGAAAAGAATCATAACCTTTAAGCACATCTTCACCCCGATTGTTGGTCAAGCGGCCGCCGCAAATCAGGCTTATAATGTAGGGAGCTATACTTCCCCGCCACATGGGGGGTGCATAAAAGGTATTGCAACAAAATGTGATGAATTCCATATTGCCTATATCCGCTCCCGCCCGATGGGCCATGGCTATACCTTCGCCGGACAGGTCACGCATTCCGGTGTTCGGCCAGAAAGCCTTATGCCAGCCGCCTGTGGCCATCACAATCGCTTTACAGCGGAAATGGATAAACTCACCGGTCAAGACATTCAGGCCCAGTGCGCCAACTACCGAATTCTCGTGGGTCAGCAACTCCAAAACAGCCACATCCTCCAACAGATCCACACCGACGGATTTGGCTTTCCGCAACAACACATTCATCATACCGGTGCCCGTCGTAAAGATCATTCTTTCGTCCGATAATTTGACCTTCAACCCCCAGTCCATCAACTCCTTCAGACACTGCGGGGCCCGCTTAATATATTGTTCCACCAGTTTCTGATTGTTCAGATAACATCCCTGGGTGACAATATCGTTGAACACCTTTTCTGCGCTGTCGTTGGGATCACCGGTCAATCCTTCGATTTTGCTCATACTTTTGCCGTCCAGGGTATAGTCGGCCCCGGCCATCGGTGTTGCCCCGCAACGGGCCAGAGGCCCCTTACTGATCATCAGGACATTGCACTCCTTTTCCCTGGCTTCGATAGCTGCCCGGAATCCGGCCCCACCGCCACCGATAACCAGTACATCCGTTTCAATTGTTTTCACGTTTCTCATAGGTCTGCAATGTTTTTAGTATTCTTATATGAATTCTCTCACTTTTTACCGGTGTTCAAACAAAAATCGCAATTATCTGCTCCTTCCATGATTGTCTGTGTTCGCGAAAAATTAATGTCGGGGTTGAATCCTTCAAACAACGCATAGTCCCTGCCGCACGATAAAAGGTACCCGAACTCTTCCAAACCATGTTTTTTATACATCTCTGCGTATGCACACCGTGTAATGTTAATTGCAATCTTCTCCGGGCCGCTTTCCGGGGTATCGAATTCAAGTGCGCCACCCTGGGAAAAAAAAGGCAATACCGTCTCTAGATCTTTTAGTTGGTTTCCACCGGCTACTTCGGCCAGCATTTTCCCGCTATCCTTCGCCAGGTTCCGGATAACCTCCTTTGCGATCTCAAATGTCTTTTCCTTTCCAAACGCTTCGATAAACGCTTTCAACAGCGGTACTGAAATCAACGCCTCGATCTCGCGTCTGACCAGCATACTCACCGAGTTAATATCTTCACTCATTTTTTCCTCCATAATGGGTAATCTTGTATTGGGTCTGAAGCTGGAGAAACAAGTCCTGAACCCTATTCCCCAGATCTGTATGTATAGGCATTATACATATTTGTATACAAGCCATACATAAAAGTCAAGTTAAATTTTGCAAAACCGTGTAAAGAACTGTAATTTAGCAAAAAAATGGGATTCGATATTTTTATTTTTCGTATCCATTCCTTTTAAATAACAAGTATGCCGCCACGACGGCGCCGAGCCCGCCTAATCCCAGTGCGCTAAATGCCCAGCCCCAGGTCGCATAGAAGCCGTCGATTACAAAATCTGGGTTGGTCCAATCCAAAATGGCACCAAACACCAGCGGCGCAATCGCACCGGCCCCGAACCCCAGGAAACTTCGCAGCGCAAACGCGGCACCCAGGTAAGATGGGTCAACACTTTCAGTGAACCCGGCAGAAAGTACCGGTGAGTCACCCAATGCGGTAAATGCATATATCATCCCGATGGCAATAATCACGGCAAACGCTAATCCAATCGTCCACCCCATAATAAACGAACACACGGTGCTGATACCGGCAATCAGAAGAATAATAAATGCACGCCCGATTCGATCCGAAAGCGCCCCCATGGTAAAGGAGGCCACCATGCCCATGATATGAAATAGACTGACAATCTGTGAAGCGCCTCCCGCCGCGGCCCATGCTTCCGAGCCCTGAAACATCAGACAGGCGGAAAGAAACGCCGGGGTCCAGGCCCACATTCCCAGCACTTCCCAACTATGCAATGTATAAGCGGAAATATAAAGCACCGCCGGTTTATTACGTAGGACTTCTTTAGAAAAATTTTGCCCCCGTCGACGCGGATAAATCTTGTTGCGGGTGGATGCCAGTGTCATCCAGGCAAAAATGAATCCCAACACGGGTCCCGAGCACGTCAGCAGAAAAGCGATGCGATAACCGCCCCACGGCAATACCGCACCGCTAATGCCGAGGGAAAGCGCATAACTCAGCGACGTACTGGCAATAAAAAATCCAACCGCCCTGCCCCGGCTACTGGGGGTGTAACGATCGGCGATCATCATGACCCCCGGTGTGTATGATCCCCCCATTGATATACCAACCAGGGTAAATAAAATGAAACCCGAATAGAAATCACGAGCAAAAAATGCAAACAGCAAAGAAGAAATAACAGAGCAAAAGTTCGATACGAGGAAGACCCGTTTGGACCCGATACGATCCGCCAGGACCGAAAAGATTAATAAAGAGACGGCGTAACCAATTTGGAATCCACCGGATATAGCGCCCGCAGCGGTGGCCGACATGTCCCATTCCTGCTGCAATACCGGCAGGGCCGCTGCATAGGCCATAAACACCAGGTAGGTAAGGACACGGGAGGAACAGATTCCCAGAAGCCATAAATCCAATTTTTTCAGCCCGTTTAGCATTCT
>DAOVBC010000231.1 GCA_030670715.1 Deltaproteobacteria bacterium
AAAAATTGAAAACCAGGCTTACCGTTCTCTGTGAAAATTCAGTCGCAGTGCCGATGGGCGTTATCGGTGAACACGGTTTCGCATGCTATGTGGAAACCGAAAAAGGGAACTACCTGTTCGATACCGGACAGGGCTTTGCCATCGTGCAAAATGCCATTGCCCTAAAAAAGGACCTGGGCGACATCGAAGCCATCATGATCAGCCACGGTCATTATGATCACACGGGCGGGCTTCCGGCAGTTCTTCCAATTGCAGGACCGGTGGATGTTTATGGCCATCCCGACATGTTTGTAGAGCGGATATGGTCGTCGGAAGGGAAAACCCGATTTATCGGGATACGATTCAACCGCAGTTATCTGGAGTCGCTGGGTGCCAACTTTCGCCTGGGAACCGAAATGGTCGAGGTGGGACGCGGTATATTTCTGACAGGAGAAATCCCTCGTACCAGTGCGTTTGAAAAAGGCGATGACAAAATGACCGCCTGCCTGCCCGGGGGTGAAAAAATTCACCCTGATCCTTTAAAAGATGATCTGTCTTTGATCGTGGATTCAGAGAAAGGCTTGATTCTCGTTCTTGGCTGTGCCCACGCCGGTATGATCAACATTATCGAATACGCACTGGAGAAGATGAATCAGGATAAAATATACGCCATCATCGGTGGAACCCATCTGGGCTTTTCAAGTGAGGAGCAGTTCGATGAAACTTTGAAAGTCATCGACCGGTATCAGATAGAACACCTCGGTGTGTCCCATTGTACAGGCCTGGCCAAAGCGTCATTGCTCCACGCGAAATTGAAGGAGAGGTTTTTCTTTGGAAGTGTGGGCGCTACCCTGGAAGCTTGATTTATTAGAAACGATTGATTAATCGTAAAAAGTTGTCAACAAGGTGAGGATTGAACGCCACGGCTTTTTCCTTTTTTAATATTTTCATGATCACCGCCACGGGTTTGGGCCCCTGGTAAACCCGTTTGCTGCGCATGGCATCGAATGCATCGGCTATGGCAAGCATCTGACTCACAATGTGGGGTCTGAAATCGCCGTTAATTACCGGGTACCCGCTGCCGTCATACCGGATGTGATGCTCCAGTGAACATACCACCGCCAGCCTGGGTATTCCCTTAAGGCCTAAAAGATATTGAGCGCCCTTAAACGGGTGCTGTTGAACGATTTTCATTTCTTCATCGGTAAGTTTGCCGGGCTTATTTAAAATGGCTTCCGGTATAAAAAGCTTGCCGGTATCATGCAGCGAGGCCGCAATTCCGATCCGGTGCAGATGATCGCCGGTGAACCCTATACTTTCCGCCAGGCTCATTGTCAGGATGCATACGTTCACCACATGCGTAAATGTATATTCGTCCGAGGATTTTACCACTGCGAGCAGTTTTAGCGGGTTGATATCGCGGCTGAAATTTCGGATAAATTCTCTAATGATGGCTTCTATCGCGCGGGCATCCACTTTTTTATAGTTTTGCATATCAGTGTATATATTTTTAAACTCATCCAATTTTGCATCCCGAAGTTGTTGCATGGCTTTTAACTGTTCTTTGGGGGTGCCTTCACCGGTTGCGCCATTATTGTCACCCCCTTCATCATCAGGGCCCTCCACTTTTCCGACTTTGATGCAATCGGTAGATCGGATCGGTGTCTCTACAGTTGCGGCAAGATCCCTTGTCAGTATTTTCAGGTCGTCAATTGAAAGCCCGGATATAAAAGACAGGCGTTCAACGGCCTTTTGTTTGAGGATGTCGGCAAATTTGGCAGCATGCGGTCCTTCGGCAGACAAGCGTCTGTTTTCGGCCACGAGTTCATCGTCAATGACGATCAGTGTTAATTCCGGTTTGATGGTCAGCAGATCGGCAATCCCCTTGAACGCTTTCTGGATGTACATGGCCACCTGCGGGTGCCGGTCGGAATACAACCGCGTGTTGCTGATCGCAGCGGTAAGGAGGGTGGTCACCTGGTAGAGATTTTTGTAAAAATCTGATGTTTCCATTCCGTTTAGGTTAGGTCCTGCATATAAAATTGTTTAATCCGATTTTCTTCCCTGCCGGAGCATATCCTTGACGTTCTCTTGTGGATAGCCTGCCAGTGATTCATGTAAAATTGCTTTCATGCGCGCGAGTCTTTTCGGGAAGAGCGTCCATTTTCTGCGGGAGATTTTTTCCAGTGCCGGGACCGCGGCCGGATCGCTGATATTTCCGAGTGCTTTGATAATGGTTTCGTTCAATGAAAGATCCGCTTTGCGCAAGCTGAGCTTTTCAATCATGCGGATCAGATCCCGGGTGACATCTGTAACCCGATACTTACCTGACAGAAAGACGGCCTGTGCAGCCATTTCAGGTTCTTTCGACTGAAACGCAGCACGAAGCAGTTCGGCACTGGATGGATCTTTAAGTTTAATAAGCTTATCCAGGACCGCCAGCCGAACCTCAAGGGCATGATGTATCAGCAGCGGATTTAGGTGCGCTAAGGCCGAAGGGTTGCCGATCGATCCGATAAGGTTCACCATCTTCAAGACAACATTGTCCCTGGGGTCCTTGAGCTGCGCGTATATTTCGTCAAAAGCCGGCGCGCCGAAAGCGGAAAAAAGTGATACAAGCATCTCCCGGTCACCGCTGTAGTCATCCCGGCGGTAGAGGTTGACAAGCCTGGAAATACACCCCTGTCCCACAGTGAGCATAAAATTGGAAACTTCGCGGCTTTTTTCATCGACCCATTTTTCATACGCTGCAGTGGCATTTATTGAGAATTCGGATGTATAGAACGCTTTCAGAGCTTCCTTGGCCAGCATGCGTACTCCAGCAGACTTTTTCTCCCTGCTGTGTTTGGAAAAAGTCCTGAACAGAGATTTTAAAAGCCTGAATTCTCCCCTATTGAGGAGAGCCGGTACAGTTGAAGAAAGTTGTTGGGAAAACACCCGATAGGCCTCCGTGTCGATATCTTCATCTATTACGGAAAAAAGTACCCGGGAGACGTTGCTGTTAAGCTGATCGTCTTCAAGGGTGTTCATATGACGGTCAAGATCGAAATCCTCGATGCTGGAACTTTGGGAGGCTAAACCACCTGTAAGTCTTTTCAGCGTATCATCATATTCGGTATCGACGAAGCTTTCGTAATTTTCACGCTTAAAAAGATCTTTCATTTGCTCCAGAGAAATATCCAGTGCAGAATCTGTTTCTTCTTGAGTGGCGCCCCGGGATTCAGCGGAACCCGGGTTTGATCGGCGCGCATTTGCCATCTTCTGTACCAGGCTTATCAACGCCGGGGATATCTCCCTGTCTTCCTCGTTTGCCTGCCGCAGCATTTCGATGATCATATCATCACTAAGGCTTCTTAGAATTGCCGCCATCGCCTCCGGCGAGTTTTGATCTGAAATACTGCTGAAGGCAGCCGAGAGAAACTGTTTTCTAAGCCTTGGCTTCAGGTGTTTAATAATTTTATTAAAATTTTCTATAATTTCATTCTGCTGTTCGCTCGATGTTTCATTCTCAGTCGGTTTCCGTGCGTAATCGCCCAGGCAGTCGGCGTATTGCTCAACGGCCAAATTCGCATCCAGTTTTCGCTGGTTGAGAAGGTGTGCCATTTTTTCAGGCCTAATGCGGATTGATCCGGTGAGGAGCGCATCCCGTTGAGATTTCTTTAGTTTGCCTGAGACCAGATTCGTAACAAATTTGTGCCAGAGTCCGGCACCCGGTTTGTGCGTTCGGGGATCTTTTTCCTTAACGATCTCATCTTCTTCCGTGAGCCGAAGATTTCGGTAGTCTATCGCCTGGATCTCGATGTGAGGTAATCCTGCCTCAGTAACAGCCTTTTCTATACCTCCTGCCTCCATGATCTTTTTCGGATCACCTGTTATGATTCGCTGAAAGCGTTCAAGTTCATTCCGGGCAATGCCCTGAGTGAGCGATATTACCGCAATGTTGCTTCGGTGCAACGCATTTGCATATTCTCTGATTACCGAATTGTTTGGTTCAAGATCGACATTGTCCACAACCAGGCCATCTTTTTTTACTTCCAGGGTCAGTTCCGGCAATATTTCGCCGAGCTGTCGAAGCATTTTAAGACCTCTTTCGACACTCAGCGTGACCTGGGCATGACCGAGCGGATAGGTGATCGAATTTTTGCGGATGATGTTAAGTTCCCCGATAGCAGCGACTAATAGTTCGGCGGTGAAGTTGTCCGGGGGGCCAGTTTCTTTTGGTAGGGGTGAGGGTGTCGGCTGTGTGGTTTTTTTCTCCCGTATGTCCCTTTTATCCATATATCGTTCCGGAGTCAGCGGTAAAATCGAGTTGCAGCATCAAGATTTGATAAATTATAACACAGCCGGCAGGGTGATTCAAACCGTTGCGGAAAATGTATCAACAGTAATTTTTTCTGCTGCATTCTATTGACACATTCGTCAACAGTCGGTTACTAATGATTCATAACGTCAAACTGCTTGACTTAAGGGGAAAATTTTTGTAGTTAATTAAAATGAACACATAACAGGCAGCTTACGGTGAGGTTGTCATGACCTGAACACAAAATACCCCGTTTTTCAAATAGAGAAGCGGGGTTTTTTATTCCAGAA
>DAOVBC010000059.1 GCA_030670715.1 Deltaproteobacteria bacterium
ACGCCCGGAATCTGTCGGCTGCCAACACAATGAATCATGGCCACGCTCCCAATTTCCCGGCCATTCACAACCAGCCGGTCACCGTCGTTTTGTTCTTCGGACAAAAGCCGGCTCAGGTCCGGGAGGGTAATCACTTCCTTATAGTTTCTGTAACCGTATTCTCCCCTGCGCGGTACATAAGATTTAAACCCGGTCGCCAGGACAATCACACCGGTGTCAATGGTGAGATCTTCAGCGTCGATGGGGACGGATCCCGGATATACGCCGGCAAACGGTACAAAATCGCCCGGTTTCAATTCGTCCAGGTTGATCCTTTTCAGTTCTTCGGGCATTCCCGATAGTTGAAACGGTTGCTTTTTTATACCCAGTTTAAAATTACCGACATACCCCTCAAAGTTTTCCACAACAGCACAGGTGTGAATCGTGATGTTGGAATCCGCCAGAACCTGTCCGGCCAGATCGGCAACGATGTCGGCAGCTATTTCCCCTGTGGGGGCAAGCCGGTCCAGTCGCGCTGTTTGGCCGCCCAGAAACGGTGACTTTTCGATCAATGTGACTTCAATGCCCCGGTCCGCAAGGTCCTTAGCCGCCCGCAGCCCGGCAATTCCGCCGCCGATAACCGTGGCATGCGGTCTGGCATCAACGCGGATCGACTCCAGCGGTTTGAGCTGCTCGGCTTTGGCAACGGCGGCCGATACCAGGCGGGTGGCTTTGTCAGTGGCTGCTTCCCCGTGATGCACCCAGCTGACCTGCTCGCGGATATTGGCATGATCGTAGATATACGGATTCATGCCGGAACGAATCAGGGTGTTGCGAAATGTGGCTTCATGAAGACTGGGCGCACAGGAGGCCACCACGACGCGGTTGACGGTGCCGTTTTTCAAATCTTCCATGATCAATTCCTGACCCGGGTCGGAGCACATGAACATGTTGGTGCGGGCGACCGCAACGCCGGTCAGTTTTTCAACCCTGTCGCGAACGGCTTCAGCATCCACATGGTCGGATATGTTGCCGCCGCAATAGCAGATGTAGACACCTACTTTGCTCTCTTCTGTATTATTATTGTCTGATTTCTTCTTGTCGGTCATTCCTGCATCTCCCAATCAAGGTTGTTGCGAATTCCGAGTTGAGCGTTGCGTGTTAATAAAAGGAGATCTTGACCCGTAACCGGCAACACGTTTTACTTCATGCCACCGCTTTCCGGGATTGACTCACGGCCTCAAGATATTTAGCCGCCTCCATGGCTGCCGCACCGGACTCGGTAATGGTATCGACGATATCTTTGGGTCCGGCCGCGGCACCGGCAACAAAAACGCCTTCCATATCGGTTAGGGTGGGTGCCACCTTGGGTCGGATCGTTTGAATAAATTGATCCGAATCCGCCGAAACCGGACAGATACCCGCCGGGTTCCAGCCCGGGATCATTCCCAGAGACAGTACCACCAGATCATGGTCTGCCGTGGTAACGCCTTCACCGTTCTGGGCTTCGTAGCGTAAGGTAACGGCGCCGTTCTCTCCTTGACTGATAGAGGCGACTTTTCCTTTGACGAATTCGATCCCCATGGCCTTGGCGTTCTGGTAAAATTGCTCATAGCCCTTTCCGAACGCACGGATATCCATGTAATAAATAATGATGTCCGCCAGCGGCAGGGAACCGGAGATGAGCATGGCCTGTTTGATGGCATACATGCAGCAAACCCGGGAGCAATAGGATATCCCCATACTCTTATCCCGTGATCCGGCGCATTGAATGTAGGCGATCGAATCCGGTTCCATACCGTCCGAAGGCCGCAAAACGCGATTGTAAGGACCATGCGGTGCCAGAAGCCTCTCCATCTGCATGGAGGTGATTACATTCGGAATATTTCCGTTGCCGTATTGCTGTTTGTTTTCGACGGGTGTCAATTCAAAACCGGTGGCCAACACAGCTGTTTTAGCCCGGATAACAAAGTCTTCGGGCTGTTGAAAAAAATCTATGGCATCGGTTGGACAGGCCTTTACGCATTTGCCGCACAGCATGCAATTTTCCACGTCCATCACTGCAAGCTGGGGGATGGCGTTTGAAAAAGGGATGGTTATGGCCTTGCTTGCCGAAAATCCTCCCTGCTCATCGTCAGCTACGTATACCGGGCAGGTGTATTCGCACTGTCTGCATCCGATGCATTTATCCGCATCGACATATCGCGGCCGCTGGGTAACGGACGCCGTTATGGCATCTCCCTGACGATCCAGCGAGTTTAAATCGCAATAGGTAAACAGAGAGATTTTTTCGTGATGCGCCGCAGCCGCCATCTTGGGTGTCGTGATGCAGCTGGCGCAATCGAGGGTCGGAAACACCTTGGACAGGCGGATCATTTTCCCCCCGATCGAAGCATCTTTTTCCACAACCGCCACTTGAAAGCCCTGATCTCCAAGATCTAGGGCCGACTGCAGTCCGGCAATCCCGCCGCCGACAACAAGTGTATCAAACTCTAATACTTGCTTGGCGTCCATTCATTCCTCCTCGTACATAAGCCCATCGTTTGCTGCTGTAATCATTGTCAAACCGGTGGCCCCAATTCTTGAACCAGATCGTTCATCTGGTTTACCTCATTTAAAAAAGCCCGGTTGCACACCGTACAGATGGCGGTCAGGCGCAGCCGTCGAATATCCAGTTCCTGCGCCCTCATTATTTTATAGACCCGGTCCAACCGTTTGGCGAGGGCCTTGTAAGCGCCGTCATAGGGACACTCTTCCCCGCATGACATCACGATAATCCCGCTGATACCCTTTTTAAAACAGTCAATGTAGAACTGTTCCGGGAAAAGCACCGGTGCACGCACCCTGAGGATGTAGATGTTCGCGGGGTAGGTCGAATGGGCCTGCCCCACGGAATCCGCTCCGGGATAGGCACAGCTTTCGGTGGCCAGAATTAATATCTTCTCCTCTTTTGCGCCGTTTCCATTGGTAGCCATAACGTTCCTACCTATTTATTTCTGCGAACAAAGTGTTTGTCATAACCATCGGCTTCCATCGCGCCCAGGTAATCATGGCCAACCTTATTGGCCCAGGCCGGGATATCCTTGCGCGTGCCGGAATCATTGGAATAGACTTCGAGCACTTCACCGACTTTGACTTTGCCGATTCCCTTTTTGGCTTCCAGAAGCGGTCCCGGGCAGGCGCTGCCCCTGGCATCTACAGTAGTTGCGACATCGATAGTGTTCAGGTCTTCAGACATGGTAACCTCCTTATATCGTTTTAGTTTGAACCGAGGTTGATTCCAACGGTTCCGGTTTATATTTTTTATCAACGAACCTTACAGAACTTTTTCTGCAGATTTTTTTTGTATCTCCATCCGGTAGGATGGTTCTTCTTCTTCCACTACATCCATGCTAATCATGTCATATGAAGATTCAGGCAGAATTTTAAACAGGTCTGCCGGGGTGTCGGGGTCGCTCCAATACACTTCAAGCGTGTCGCCGGGTTGTATGGTTCTGAAAACCTGACTGACTTTCAAAAGTGTAAATGGGATAATGGCCCCTCGAAGATCGAGTTTATGTCGCGTGCTTTGTTTCAAACGGCTCCTTCGGTTGAGTTCGTGAGGGTGAATGAGCAAATCGGATGCCAAATGAGGTAAATGGGCGATAAATAAACCGGGAAAACAAAAGATTATCAGACGATATGAAGCATTTCAGATAGTTAAGGATATGCTTAGAGGTGGAAGAAAGTTAAATGATCGCCAGTGCAACCGTAAAATCAAAAAAATAGCTTGCCAGGAAGGTGTTAAAGTGCTAACAAAAATATTTAACATGTGTTAATATTTTAACAGGAGTTTAATATGTTTGAACAGGAATTAAACCGTTACTGGAAAACGGTTGTTGATACCATCCAGGACGCTATCATGATCGTCGACAAGGGCGGCATGGTGGTTTCAGTTAATAAAGCCTTTGAAAAAATAACAAAATTTACAAAAGAAGAAATCATCGGCAAATCCTGCACCCTGTTAAACTGCGATCGCTGTGAAATTGTGCGTACGGGAAATAAGGAACACTGGTGCCGTTTGTTCAGTGAGGGGGACTTAAAAATGACCCGGTGCGTTTTAACGCAAAAAGACGGCGATTATGTTCATGTTCTGAAAAACGCGTCGTGTCTGCGGGACAGCGAGGGCGAGATTTTCGGAGCCGTGGAAACCATGACTGACATTACCGAGCTGATCGAAAAAGACACACAGATCGAGGCGTTTCGCAGGGAACTTCGGTCGGAAGACGGTTTTAAAGGTATTCTCGGCATTTCGGCACCGATGCAGCGCGTGTTTGATCTGATTACCAATGCCGCCCGGTCGGATGCTCCCGTGATTATTTTCGGCGAAAGCGGTACCGGCAAGGAGCTTGTTGCCAGAGCCATCCATGAATCCGGCACCCGAAAAAGCGGCCCTTATGTAAAGGTCAACTGCGCTGCACTGAACGAGTCTTTGCTGGAAAGTGAGCTGTTCGGCCACGTCAAAGGTGCGTTTACCGGAGCCCATCGCAGCCGGGAAGGCCGCTTTGAGGCGGCATCCGGAGGGAATATTTTTCTGGACGAAATCGGCGACCTGCCTTTATCGACCCAGGTTAAACTCCTGCGGGTGCTGGAAGAAAAGGTTATCGAGCGTGTTGGAGACAATCGTCCCATTCATATCGATGTGCGCGTTATTTCGGCCACCAACCAGGACCTCAAACAGCTGGTTGATCGGAGCGTTTTCAGAGAAGATTTGTTTTACTGGATCAACGTGATTCCGATTATTATTCCGCCTTTGCGTGAACGGGTGGGTGATATCGCCTTGCTGGCCGAATCCTTCTTCCATCGCATTGAACTCAAGAGCGACAAAAAGATACAGGGTATCAGCAAAGAGGCCATGGACATTTTGATGGCCTACAAATGGCCCGGCAATGTCAGAGAGCTTAAAAGCGCATTCGAATATGCTGTCGTCACCTGCCAGGAACCGATGATTCAACCCATCCACCTGCCCCCCAACTTGTATCAAACCCCCCATGCGGGTCAGGCTTGGAATAATCAGAAAGTCAACGTCACCCGTGATGAAATGAAAAAGCGCCAACTAATCGAGGCCCTGGATCGGTCCGGCGGAAACCAGTCGCGGGCAGCTCAAATCCTGGGGGTATCCCGGGTAACGGTATGGAACCGGATGAAGCGCTATGGAATCATTGCCAATCGCACGTATACCACGCAAACCGGATCCACCGGTGGAGAGCCAAAGGTAAATTAAATCACTCAAATTGTCTCTCTCCGGAACTGCTGGCATACAATTTGCTTTAATCATAACCGAGGGGTTCAACTTGGCATTACCTCCATTGATGCTTAATTACCAAGCACCTCACCTCCGGCAAATCGGCCTTCGGGCCGATTTGCTTTTTTTTAAACGGTACTATAAGACTTGATGAACTCGTAAAAAATCCCAATTCCCGTCACTCTGGCGAACGCCGGAGTCCATAACTATCTGAAACAACTCGATTCCGGCGTTCGCCGGAATGACGGTCGGAACCGATTTAGGACTTTTTGCGAGACCATCAGACTTAGGGTTCACGCAGAAATAAGTTCGCAATTTTTAGCGTTGAGGCGCCCGGCTGGCAAGGCGCGAAAACGCAGTAATCCGCCTTGGCAGATTGCGAGTTTTCGCGACACTGCCAGGTGAGATACATCGCCGTTAAAAATGTGAAGTTATTTTTAAGTAAGCCCTTAATGCGGAGATAATTACATGGAAATGGAAATATCTTTTGACGGCGGAAAAAGAGTTAATTCAAATTATAAGGGTTTCACGGTTGAGACGGATCAACCCAGAGACGAAGGCGGCGACGGCACCGCCCCTGAGCCGTATGACCTGTTTCTTGCGTCCCTGGGCACCTGCGCCGGGGTTTACGTTGTTTATTTTTGTGAAAAGCGCAACATCCTGACAGACGGTATCAAAATGACGCTCGAATTCGATAAAAATGATCGTAGCCATCTGATCGAGGAGATCCGGATGAACATACAATTGCCGTCGGAATTCCCGGAAAAATACAGGCAGGCGGTTGTACGCGCGGCACAGATGTGCACGGTGAAACGCAGCCTGGTCGATCCGCCCAGGTTTAACGTTATTGCCGAATACGCCGAATGATTATTAAATGATCATTTTTTACCTCCATTAAAATAAGGCACCCCATACTCGCAAAACGGCCCTGCAAACTGACGCTTGCAGGGTTGTTGTATTTTAAATAACGGTCGACCCTCTTGCTTTTCAAAGCGGATCCGTTTGCTCGCCTGCAGATAGAAACCAGAATTTTTCAGCGTTAAAATACGTTACGGTAACGTTACAAAACGCGTTTTTACAACCATCGGGACAATGAATAATGAGCAACCAATCTCAAGAACTTTCCGACCCGGAGAAACTGAAAAAACTTTTTTCGTACTGGCGCGTCCATAACAGCGACCAAGGGCGAGATATCGTTCGTTGGTTAAATCTCGCACAGAAGGCCGGCTATGATGATGTAGCCGATGAGCTGGCAAAGGTAATCGAACTTTATCAAAAAATAAAATATTAAAAACTCCCCTCTCTCATCATAAAATTAGTGAACAGGCCTGTGATTTGCATAACCTGTTGTAAACCGGGGGAACTAAAATGATTTCCTTTGATGAGATTTGCGGGCCCAAAATAGATTGCGAAACCCGGGTGCTGGAAAACACGATTCACCTGGCGGTCGAAATTGCCCGCGAGGGACGGGAAGGTCGTAAAATAGGGACCCTTTTCGTTATCGGGGATGAAAAGAAAACCTTGAAGCGGTCTACGAATCTGATTCTCGATCCTCTTTCCGGCCACCCCGATGCGTCTAAAAGAATCAGCGACCCTGATGTGCGGGAAACCTTAAAAGAACTGGCGCAACTGGACGGGGCGTTTATCGTCAGTGGCAAGGGAATCGTAATCTCAGCCGCCCGCTATATCAATGCATCGGCAGACCATATCAAGTTCCCGCTGGGCCTCGGAAGTCGTCACGTCGCAGCAGCCTCAATTACCCGCGACACACAGGCGGTGGCGGTTGTCGTGTCGGAGAGTTCTGTCGTAAGGATTTTCAATGAGGGGCGCCTTATCGCCGAGATTATTCCCGAGATCTGGCTGCTGAGCAAGGAAAGTATCAAGATTTCAAGGCCGCGCCGCGAAGAGAAGGTGGCCGATATGCGAATTGTGACCGTTAAAACCTGAAAAAGTAAAAGAACTCAGGGACTTCATCCCAATTGGAAAGTTGGAATGTCGAAAATCTGAGACGCATGGGCTACCCGCTACGGTAGAGCTTTTTCCAGGGCCGCTGCTGCAGGTCATTGTAATCTGCAAGGGCACGATAAAAGGCACCTACCGCGAGTTCCGCACAGTGAAACTGTTCCGGCGGCAGGGTCTCCAGGTATTCGATCACTCCTTTCGGGGTGATTTCCCAGGCTTCGTTTATCTTTTTTCCTTCCACCAATTGTGCAACGGTGTTGCCACAGGCGTTGGTGTTCAGGCAGCCGTCGGTTTGATAGGCGACTGATTGGATACATCCCTCACGGACGGACAGGTACATTTCGACGGTATCCCCGCACTCGCCGGTTCGTTTCCCGTAACCATCCGGATGTTCAATGGTTCCCCGGCGGTCTGACCGAAAAGCCATTTCAAGGTAATGAATGGAATGGTCCTGCCAAAAATCAAACGGATTTTCAGTCATTTTTATGCAAACATCCTCACTTTGATAATCCTGAGCTGAATGGGGATTTATAGCGTTTTTCAAAATTCTGTTCCGATTGAGACGAGCGTAATTGACCCAAACGGACAGATACTGGATACTGGATACTCGAAACTGGATCTCGGATCGGGCCTATGCTCTCGGCTGATCACTGGATCATGAGTCTTGCATCTTTTCTTAAAAAAAAGAGCGGAGCGAAACCTTGATCCGGTATCCAGAATCCTGCATCCAGCATCTATATACAGAATCTAAACTGATAGACCAACGGTAGTTAACGGAACTTTATTCTGACAATCACTATAACCACAGAAAAAGCACAAAGGATTTTATAATAAATTTATCTTTTACTTTGTGACCTTCGTGTCTTTGTGGTTATATATATTTTCGGAATCAACACCCGATCTTCGCTGCCACACCTTCCCAGACCGTTCTGACCGCCTGCCCCACCCCGGTATCGGCGTCGTATTCAAATATTGTCTGTCCCTGAACCATGGCTTTGGTGAAAACCGGGTCAAAGGGGATATTGCCGACAACGGAAATCTCATTTTGCAGGGCATACGCTTCTATTTTCTTGGTCATCTCCGGATTTAGATCATATTTGTTCACGCTGACCATGGCCGGTACTTTAAAATGAGTGGTCAGTTCCACCACCCGCTGCATATCGTGTATACCTGAAACCGTCGGTTCGGTAACAATAAGCACGGCACTGGCGCCACCGATAGCGGCAATGACCGGGCATCCGATCCCGGGCGGGCCATCCGTAAGAATGAGCGGAAATTTCATTTTTTCAGCAAGTTTTCTGGCTTCCTGACGCACCAGGGTGACCAGTTTGCCGGAATTTTCCTCGGCAATTCCCAGCGCCGCGTGCACCATTGGACCAAAGCGGGTACCGGAAATAAACCATTGACCGCAGGTATTCAATGGAAATTCCACCGCATTTTCGGGACAAAAATGATAGCACACACCGCAACCTTCACAGGCCGTCGGATCCACCACAAAGTCCTCACTGATGGCATCGAAGAGGCATAGATCTGTACAGATACCGCACTCCGTGCATTTTTCACTATCGATGATCGCCGTATGACCGGACTGAAAGTCATGGTGCTCTTTCACATCAGGGTCCATAATCAAGTGAAGATCGGCCGCGTCCACGTCCGCATCGCACAGAACCTTATTTTCGGACATTGAGGCAAAAGCAGATACCAGGCTGGTTTTACCGGTTCCGCCTTTACCGCTAATGATGATCAGTTCTTTCATTCGGATAACCCTGCTTGCTCAACAATGTCGGTAATGCGTTGATATAATTCCAGAAACTTTTCCTTATATTCCGGCAGAGTGTCCACAATCATTTGACCGATTGAATATGCTTCGGCGATTCTCCGATCAAACGGTATCCCCATTAAGAACGGTAACCCTACCTGATCGGCATATTCGCGAACCTTATCATCGCCGAGACCCATACGGTTGATAACCAGTCCGGTTGGTATCTTGAGGGTTTTTACGGCCTCAAATGCCAGCTTCATATCGTGCAGGCCAAACGGAGTGGGCTCGGTCACCAGCAATACAAAATCCGTATCTCTCATGGATTCGATAACCGGACAGGAAGTGCCGGGCGGCGCATCGATGATGGTCAGTTTGTCCGGATTGATGTAAGATCGGACCTTTTTGATCAGCGGTGGTGCCATGGCTTCTCCGACCCTCAGCCGCCCGTGGACAAACTCCAGGCTACCGTGGTTTCCGGATTCGATGATACCCAGTTCACGTTTTCCCTTCGTGATGGCATCTTCCGGGCAAACCTCCCAGCACCCCCCGCAGCTGTGGCACAGTTCGGGAAACGTCAGTATGGTTGTATCAGGGATAACCGCAATGGCTTTAAACTGACAGAGCTCACTGCATTCTCCGCAGAGGGTACATTTCTTTTCATCTATTTCCGGGACCGATACGGTAACGGGTTCTTTATGGTCGAATTCGGGCCGGATAAACAGATGCGCGTTGGGCTCCTCAACATCACAATCCAGCAGTTGAACGTTTTTCTCTACAGAAACAGCCAGGTTGGTGGCGACTGTGGTTTTTCCGGTACCCCCTTTTCCACTGGCAATACTGATGATCATAATTATGCTCCGAAATATACAGGATACAAGAGTTTTAAGTTTTAGGTTTCATGTTTTAAGTATCTGTAAATAAAAACATTTATTAAACCTAAATCCTAACACTTAAAACCTAAAACTTGACGAATTCTCAATGCACAAAATTTACGTCTAAGGTGCTAAGATCACGTACGTGTTCACGGGGTGCGTTTTCCCGAGCAGCGAGATTGGCGCAGTGGCCTCGTTATTTCAATGACTTAGCCGT
>DAOVBC010000244.1 GCA_030670715.1 Deltaproteobacteria bacterium
ATGTCTATCAGGTTTCAACGGTGGAAGAAGGCATTGAGATCCTGACCGGTATACCGGCGGGCAAAGCGGATAAAAACGGTAACTATCCGGACGGAACGGTTTACGGTGCCGTCCAGAAAAAGCTGGCCCATTACTTTAAAAGGTATCTGCAGCTAAAAAAAGAATTGGAATAAAGTGAATGGGGAAATGGGAATGCGGAAAGATGAAAATTTAGATTGTGGGAGCGGCTTTCCAGCCGCGATCAGCTTTGCTGTACTGAAGCCCCCAGATAGCTTTCAATGTTCGTAGCGATCTTAACGATCAAATCGATAGGATTCC
Organism: Deltaproteobacteria bacterium; assembly: GCA_030670715.1. Lineage (GTDB taxonomy): Bacteria > Desulfobacterota > Desulfobacteria > Desulfobacterales > SG8-13 > DAOVBC01. The sequence goes on from DAOVBC010000244.1 coordinate 319, forward strand.
TTCAATAGAAAATAGTCAATCACTTGAAACCCGTAACCCGCAACGCGTAACTCGAAACCCGTAACTCGTATGGCCATGCTGAACCAGATACCGGCTCTGCTCCGGGTAGCCATCGTATTCGTGCTGGTGCTCATCGCTATCCGCAAAAAACTGTCACTCGGAAACGCCTTTCTGCTTGGTTCTCTGGCTTTGGGTGTCCTCTTTGGTGAAAGTCCCCGTGCCATCGCAGGCTCCATTGCAGGATCCATATTGGACCCGCAAACGGCATCCCTGGCGATAATCGTAGGGCTCATCCTGATTTTGAGCAACAGCATGGAAAAGGCCGGGCAAATGCAACGTCTTTTGTCCAGCTTTCGGGGACTGGTGTCCAGCCCGCGCTTGAATCTTACGATTTTCCCGGCGCTCATCGGACTCCTTCCGATGCCGGGCGGAGCTGTCTTTTCCGCCCCGATGGTCAAAGAGCTTGGCGCTCGATCAAATTTAACCGGCGGTCAGCTCAGCTTTGTCAACTACTGGTTTCGCCATATCTGGGAGTACTGGTGGCCGCTGTACCCGGGTGTGCTTCTGACGGTGGTCCTGGCCGAAATCAGTTTGTCTGTTTTTGTTTTATCTATGGCACCACTGACTGTGGCCGCCATACTACTAGGGCAGGGTCCCATCAAAATAGTGGAAGAATCAAACCCTCAGGGCCACCAAACTCGGCGTCCGCCGATCATTCCCTTTTTAAAGGAGCTCACTCCGGTACTGATTGTGATTGTACCGGGTTTGAGCACCGGTTGGCTCCTATCAAGGCTGTTCCCGGCCTTTCCCCTGGGCAAAGAAACAGGGCTGATTGCCTGCCTGGGGGCCGCCATTTTTTGGATATGGCAGAAAAACAATTTTAGCGGCGAGCAGATACGCCATGTATTGTTCGATAAACATCTTCTGAATATGTTTTATATGGTAGCTGCGATATTCATATTTAAGGGAATATTATCCGACAGTCAGGCTGTGAATGCCATCAGCAATGAATTGATCACCTTAAGAATACCCCTGCTTATCATCATCGCGCTGCTGCCCTTTCTGGTGGGAATGATCGCCGGCATTGCCATCGCTTTTGTGGGCAGTACCTTTCCGATTTTAATTCCAATGATCCATTCAATGGGTGAAACCCAGTACATGTTGTCCTATATTATGCTGGCCATGGTTTGCGGGTTTGCCGGCGTACTTTTATCTCCGCTGCACCTGTGCCTGGTCCTTTCCAACGAATATTTCCAGACCAGATTGTCATCCGTTTACAGGTACCTGTGGTTCCCATGCATCGCCCTGATTTTAGCCGCCTTCGGATATTTTGGATTGCTGCATTGGGGCCGTAGCATGTTAGTAGCCGTATTCCCATAATATTTTCTTTTTGGCTAAAGCGAACCCCTTATGATACTGCGGATTTCAAAAGATTACTTCTAAACCCATGCGATCTTAATTTTTAATTAATCCTCGCCAATGATCAATGGATAGTTAAATTAGAACATATAACGTTCGTGCAGAACGTGCATACCATGAGTAATTAATGACTCTAGGCAAGCTCTGCACGAACGTCCCCTACGTGGGTATCATTTTGTTTGGGATCAATTAGGGTTACAGTTTTTCGAAAGGCCGCACGGCGGATTCCATCTTTTCGCGGGAGCTAAACGCTTCGGCATGCTGCCGGGCGACGTCACGGGAGGGGTAGTCCCCTATCCGAACGGTGTACCAGGTCCTGGCTTTGGAATCTGTAACCGGCAGGATGCCGACCGGATAACCTTTTTTCTTCAAGGTGCCGACCAGCTTTTCCGCCTGCTCCCGGGTGCGAAACGCCCCGATCTGGACGGAGTGAGTCATTTTAGCAGGCGGTTGCGAAACCTTTTCAAGTGCGGGACTGGCAGCCGCCATGACCACGCGTTTCACTGCCGGTTCTTCAGCTTCTGGCACTTCAGGCACACTTGCGCGGTTTACTTTTTCGGCCGGTTCCGGAGCCGTCCTGGGCAGCGGATCGACTTTGGGCTTTTCCGGTTGTTTGATGACTGCCGGATTAACCTCGGCCTTCAAGGCAACAGCTTGCTTGTCAGCCTGCCGGGGGAAGAGGGCAACAATCATCAGAAGCAACAACAGACAACATCCCGCCCCGGCCAGGACGGTCCGGCGTCGGTCTAGAAAACCATACCAGCGCCAACCCGAATTGCCGGAAAGATCTATAATGGCGGTTTTGGCAATTTCTCCGGATATGTGACTGAATTTGAGTCTGTGGGCAGTAAAAAGCGATTTGTCGCAGGCAATGTTTATCATGCGGGGGATGCCGCTGGAGAATTTGTAAATTCGCTTTAAAGCGGATGCCTCGAATTGAACCCGGGTCCCCTGCGAGGCAATGCTCATACGATGGTAAATGTAGGCACAGGTTTCTTCATAGGTCAGCGGGTTGATATAGTAGCTGACCGACACCCGTTGGCCGATCTGTCTGAGGGCATGGGAACCGAGCATGTCCGCCAGCCTGGGCTCACCCACCAGAACGATCTGCAGCAGTTTATCCCGGGTCGTTTCCAGATTGGAAAGCAAGCGGATCTGCTCCAGCGCATCCTCTTTTAAATTCTGGGCGTCGTCGATGAACAGCACGACTTTTTTACCCTCGACCTTTTTTTGCATCAGAAACGTATTCAGCGCGTCGATGAGCTCTTTGACATCATCCGTAGCGTGGCTGATGCTGAATTCAGAGTTGATCTTTTCCAGCAGTTCTTCAGGACTCAGCTCCGGCTTGAAAATATAAGCGACTTCAATATTTTCATCCCGGCGTTCGATAAACGCCCGGCAAATTGTCGTCTTGCCGACTCCCCGCTTCCCGATTAACGAAACAAACCCTTCCCCTTCCGAAACGGCGTAAATCAGATGGGCCAGGGCCTCTTCATGGCTTTTGCCCAGGAAGAGATAGGCCGGGTTCGGCGCAAGCATAAAGGGCTGTTCCTTGAAGCCGAAGAATTTGCTGTACATCTTCGTAAACCTTTCAAGGTAAAATTTTCAAATTTTCGGCGGGCTGCTTGATTGAAGACGATGAAAAAGAGGCGATGAATAATCTGAGAGAAAACCTGCCATGCTATCATCATTCAATGTTGAGATTAATCTGGCGCGATCGGCGCCTGACGCCTCTGCTCCTTCTGACCTGGATGGTAACCTCGCCGCCTTCTGCCAGAGTCCTGAAAAAGTCCGCTGCCTGGTCCGGGCTTGTAATTGCTTGATCATTCAATTGCGTGACCACGTAACCATTCCGCAAACCCATCTTCGTAAGAACGCTTCCTCGCGGGATGTTACTGATGATAAATCCGGCAGGCTGATCGCCTTGCGTAAACGGAGATCTGGTTAGTTCCTGTACCAACTGGTCGGTATCTGCCAGGGTGGCTTCGACCTCATCTCGATTTAAGCTGATGGATCTTGTTCGGGTACGGCGTGGTGTACTGCCGGATTCCTGCTCCCTGGCTGTCGGTTGCGAAAATGTCAGGCTCATGGGCGCCCGCCGCTGTTTTGACGAAGCGCTGCCACTTCTTCCTGAATCCTCGGTCTTGACGGTCAGCAACTGGTCCCCTTGGGCGGTGGCGATGATCACTTTGCTGCGCAGGATTTTCTTTATCCTGACCTTGCCGGCCTGGTCCCCTTCGCGATAGGCTTCCTGTTTGCGCGTCTTTTGATTATGGACGATGGCACGACTCAGGGTGGCATCATCGGCCAGCACCGTACCCATCAGTTTCAGGCCGATATCTTTCTTGGCCAGGGCTATTTTTTCAACCGGAATTTCCTTTACGGGAGCGGGAGCCTTTTCCTCTTTGATATTGAACAGGTTGCGCTCCCAGATTTTACGATAGCCTTTAAGTGGTTGAACGGCCATTTTCGGTTGCGCAGTACGACTCACCGGCTCAGGCTTGACAGCTGCAACCGCCTCCGGTTCCAACCTGGCCTGCTTGAAATTGAGCACCGCATGATATCCGAGGTATCCGACCAAAGCAAGCAGCAGTAAATTGGCCAGGTAGAAATACCCGCGCGCCCTGTGGGTGGATGTAACCGCTGCCTGCGGTAGGGGTGCCGAAGCGGAAGG
>DAOVBC010000054.1 GCA_030670715.1 Deltaproteobacteria bacterium
GATGCTTATATCGTAACGTCCATACGGACGCCGGGATGCAAAAGAAATAAAGGCGCATTCAAGGATACCCGGCCGGAAGACCTATTATCTTTCATCTTGTCTGCTGCGGTTGAAAAGACGGCCGGTCTGGAGAAGAAAGATGTGGATGACATCATGATCGGTTGTGCTTTTCCCGAGGCGGAGCAGGGGCTTAACATGGCCCGGCTCGTCAGTCAGATCGCAGGCTTTCCGGTTGAGGTTACAGCTGCAACAATCAATCGCTTTTGCTCTTCGGGACTGGAGGCCATCGCCAATGCTTCCCTGAGAATAATGGCCGGCTGGTCGGATATTACCATCGGCGGCGGTCTGGAGTCGATGACCTATGTCCCCATGGGCGGCTTTATACCCAGACCGCATCCGGACTACACCCGCCGGCATCCTGATCTTTATGTATCCATGGGCATTACCGCAGAAAATGTGGCCAAACGTTACAAGGTCTCCCGGGAAGAGCAGGATGAATTCGCCTATCAATCTCAAATGAAGGCCACCAACGCCAAGGCCAACAAACTGTATACCGAACTGGTGCCGACACCGGCCGTGAAATTTGTGCAGCAGGAGGACGGCACCCATAAAAAGGAAACGTTTTTGCAGGATTTCGATGACGGGATTCGGGAATCGACCACTCTCGAAGGCCTGGCCAACCTGCAACCGGTATTTGCCGCCGGAGGCAGCGTGACCGCCGGAAATTCATCCCAAACTACCGATGGCGCCGCGGCCACGGTTATCATGTCGGAAGACAAGGTCAAAGAACTGGGTGTTCAGCCGATTGCAAAGCTAAAATACTACGCCATCATCGGTTGCGAACCGGATGAGATGGGGGTGGGACCGCGCTATGCCATCCCGAAATTGCTGGAGATGGCCGGGATGGACATCAAGGATATCGGTCTTTTTGAAATCAATGAGGCCTTTGCCTCCCAGGCGACCTACTGTGTTCGTGAACTCGGCATCGACACGGAAAAGGTGAATATTAACGGCGGTGCCATTGCCCTGGGGCACCCCCTGGGATGTACCGGTGCCAAGCTGTGCGCAACGCTGCTGGCGAACATGCAGGCCAAAGGCGTCAAATACGGCGTTGAGTCGATGTGCATCGGTGGCGGCATGGGTGCGGCAGCGCTCTTTGAGCTTTGCGAATAAGGACCTGTAATTTATCGTTTCGAAATTTCTGCAACTTAATGAAAATATAGGATATTTTTTGAGGACCGGGTACTTGCCCCGATCATTCCAATTTGGGGCAAGGCCCATAACTTGTGTTATAGTGGTTGTCAAAAAAACGTTCCGGTATTCCAACGTTTTTTTCTACAATCACTTATACCGCAATTCCGTATTTCGGAACATAATTATGGAAAGCGGTATAAATACGCAAATTTTCCAATCGTTTCAGACGCTGACCGGTCAAATTTATAATTGGACAGCACAGCGCCGCCTCTACAGGCCGAATCAGAAGGATTTGACAGGGGTGACGTTAATGGCTTGTCTGCCTCTGGGGGTTTCTTTTAGTTCAAAGGTGACCGGATCGTCGCGTTGGAAACCAAAATGTCCGAATTGTTTGATACCCGAACGGTGAACAAATACTTCACCATCTTCTTCAGTTTCGATAAATCCGTATCCTTTCTTCTCGCTGTACCATTTAATGCGGCCTTCCACTATGGCATCTCCTTGCTTTGGTTTTCGCGCTCTTCCTCAAGAGGTCACTTTGGAAGAAGGCCTAAGGTGATAGGATTAATTAGACGGGCTCCAAAATAAATTCCGGAAAAAGGCTTTTGTTATGAATGATTAAGTCGGTTATTATCAAATTATATCATTTCAGACGATGTGTCAAAGACTTCCTGCAAGACATAAAACAAATCATATTCGTCTAATTTTACATAATCATTCCGAATAACGATCATCTTATTCCTGTGTTTATCAAAACTTGAAAACATCAAACCTGCCGGACTCCAGGTCGATGTGCAGCATGCGGTTTCTGAGAATTTTACCCCTGTTCAACAAGATTTTTAAAGCCTCCATGACCTGGAGGGTGGCCACGATGGAAGGCGTAATGGCCGGCACCCCCAGGACGGCTTCGGGCCGCTGCGGATCCCCTTTTGGAATATCGGTGCCGTAAAGCAATTTCAGCCCCTGGTCTTCCGGAAAGACGGTCATCACCTGACCGTCAAAACCGGCCAGCGCGCCGTGGACAAACGGAATTCCCAATTTTCGGGCGGCTTCCTCCAATGTCAATCGATCCGGCACGTTGTCGAGGGCATCCACCACCACATCGACGTTGGATAAGATATCCGGTGCCGTGGCGAGGTCGATCCTGACGGGGCAAGACTGGACCTCAACGGCCGGGTTGAATTCTTCCACCATTTTTCGGGCCTCTTCCGCTTTTGGGTCACCGATATTGCTCATGGTTGAGACCGCCTGACGATTTAAATTGGTTTCGTCAAAGACGTCATGATCCACCACCGTCAGATAACCGACTCCGATGCGGGCCAGCAGCAATATGACGGTGCCCCCCAGCCCGCCGGATCCGACGACGGCAACCCTTGAATCGGCCAGCTTTAATTGCTCTTCACGCGAGAGGATATCGCGGTTGCGGATGTAACGATAGGGCCATATGTCCTGTCCGAGGGCAGCGACGTAAACATCGTGGAGGCTGCAATTGCTTTGCGCAGCCAGTTTGGCCGCCTGTTTATCCTGCAGGACATCCACCTGCCGATCGGCCGGATCGGTAACCCTTTTGGAGTTTTTCCTGATCAGCTTTTCCAGTTGTTCCTGCTTGTCTGAATCCATATGGATGCCTTTTGTAGTATCTTATTTTGAATTATTGTGTTTTTTGGGTGAAAGTATGGGTAACGTCCCATGTTGCCCTTATGAATTAGATACTGGATGCTGGTTTCTGGATACTCGATTTAAAAAGGATATTATCCTTATTTTATCCGTTACTGCTTATCCAGTATCGGGTAACCGGTGTCCAGTTTCAAATATCGCGTATCTTGCACTCCATGATAACAATGTTCGTTTTTCTGCGAGGGTATCATTTTGGGTTCCGGCTTGTCCAGATTAGGCTATTAATAGACATGCGGCGGAAAAAAAGCAACTGATCATGACATTTTCATGAACCATCATGATTGGTTGATCTCAACCAGCGATGAAAGTGCCCCAACCGCCCGGGAGGCATTCTTCAGTTACCGGCCAAAACTCGCCGCCAATTGTGCGTAAAACCGAACAGTGCCCAGAGTCTAAAGAAAATACCGATTCTATTCCAACAGGAGATTTCGATTCGAAAAGCTCTGCAGCTGCTCGGTTTAACGCTCACTAAAGGCTCAAACAGTTGCCCGGTAGCTTCAGAAAACCCCCCGGGCGGTTGGGGCACTTTCATAGAAAATACTCGGGATGGTCCGATTCCATCAGCAAGGTGCTTGAAAGATCGTAGAACAGTAGCTATAATATTTTCTATGAAACACCTCCCTGCGGTCGGTGTCTCATAGAAAATATGAACTTAGGGGCTTTGCCCCAATTGGAATAGTGGATCAGGCTTCGCCGGAGGCTTCGACCCGATAAAATGATGGAGTATTGGAATGATGGGTTTAAAGGAATTCTATCTATTAAAAAATGATATTTTCCGCTTTTATTACCCAATATAGCGCTAACGCTTCACTGCGTGCCCAGTATTCCAACATAGCGCTAAAGCTTCACTTCGTGCCCATTATTCCAGATGAACGGCATTCGCGGAATGCTTATAATATCCCTTCATTTAAATAAGTTGTAGAATTTCCGAGACGTATATTTAAAGCGGAGTGGGTGAAATATGAAAGTCGAAATTAATTTATACGCAACACTGAATCGATATCTGCCGGATCATGTCAGGGATGCTGATCACATGATTGAAGTGAGTGAAGGAATTACCGTCAGTGAACTGCTGCAACAGCTGAACATACCGGCAGACCAGGTTAAGCTGATATTCTTAAACGGCGTTCATGCCGGCGGGGATGCTGTTTTGGAAGATGGGGGTAGGGTGGGGGTATTCCCGCCCGTCGGTGGCGGCTAAAAAAACCGGTGTCAGAGCCTCAGATTATGCCCGATAGCTGCGTTGCCCCGCAAAGCGGGATTCAGCACCAATTTTATTACACTAAGGTGCATCACAGGTTTCTTCAAAATGCTCACAAGGTAGAAATGCCTAAAGTGCCTAAAATGCCTAAACTGCCTAAAATTGTTGAAAGGATAATATCCTTTTTTTAGGTCTCAGAAATCAATCTTGTATTGGATTGATTTGAAGATAGATAGAATCCTTATCTTCAAGTTTCACTATCAGATTTTCGATCGTTATCTGCTCACCATTCAGGGTGGCACCTTTGCATCCTCGGCGAAAGTCGTCTTTGAATTTGCTTAACACATCCTTTAGGTCGGAGCCTTCCAGAGAGACACCGCGCTGTAACAACAGCGGCCCGAGTTCTTTAGCTGTCAGGTTAAACAGTTTAACGGTGACAATGCCATCCTGCGCACAAGCAGTTGAGGATTCGCTTTCGTGGGTGATCGTATTGCGCATGGCGGCATAATATCCGCCCCGGCGCATGATTGCACCCACCAATCCCGGCATCGCGGCTGACAGGGCCAGCATTGATCCATCTGCGATAACCGAAGTATCAACATCATCCACAGGCTTGCCGTTCAGGAATATCGTCTGAATTCTTCCCTCGAGATATTCTTCCTGGATTCCAAGTTGTTCGCAAATAAAATCTTTTATGCTGCAGCCCGTGCGGGTGCTGATTCCGACACCCTTTGAAAAAACCTGGGCGAATCGGGACAGCAGGTCGGACTCAAGCTGTAAATATACATGGGGGATAGATTGGGCCATTTTTACCTCGAATTTAAAAAAAAGAAAACGGGGAGTCCCGCCAGGGGCTCCCCGCTACATTTGTTTGCGCAGCAAATAAATCAGAAGTTAAACACTTCATCCAGCTCTTCATCAGTTACCCCGAAGGTAACGTCATGGGGCGGCAGTTTCTCTTTTTTGAAATAGTCCGGCAGCCGATCGTGTTTGGCAGTAAAACCGGCCCGGGCATTGAAGTCTCTTTCATTTCTGAGAACCGATTTGCCCAGATCGGTAACATCGTCGGCGGTCAGACTCAACCCGTAAAAGCTGTTGATCAGATCGATCAGGGCCTGGAAAGTGTCTTCCTGGTCCAATATGGCAAATGCAATGAACAGGCACATGCCGGTGGAATCGATTGCCGCCGTGGCGATCTGCAGGTTGCGGGACAGCTCAACCTGGCCTTCGGGGGTCAGGGGATCGACACTGCCGCCCACGCCGAGGATGTTGGTCGCCACCGCGTATCCGGAGGTGTGATCGGCCCCCATTGTGCTGGTGGCGTAAGTCACCCCGATACCCTGCACACCGCGCGGGTCATAAGCCGGCATCGCCTGGCCTTTGACCACCGGCACGCGTTCCACACCGAACACCTTGCCGGTTACCGCTGCGCCGTTTCCGAGAATACGGCCCAGATGGGTCCCCTTGCCGACTTCCTTGACCAGGTTGATGGCCGCTTCCGCATCACCAAACTCGGCGATGCCTGCTTCCATGGCCACGCCGATGGCGGCGCCAATCTCAATCGTATCCAGCCCGTAATCATCATCCAGCCGGTCCAGCATGGCAATGGCATCCAGATCATCGATGCCGCAGTTACCGCCGTGGGCCCATATGGTCTCATATTCCGGCTGCTTGGTCAGGTACTGACCGTCCTTGTTCATATAGATACCGGAGCAGCGGATAATACAGCCCCGATGGCAGCCATGGGTTGCCTTGCCGCCGCGGGCGGTTTCTGTTTCTGCCTGGGTTTCACCGCTGATTTTAGAGCAGCCGTCAAACCGGCCCCACATGAAATTCTTGGTTGGATATGCACCGGCTTCATTGATCACATTGGTCAATACGTTGGTGCCATAGGCGGGCAGCCCTTCTCCGGTGACCGGATGTTTCCTAAGTCCCGCAACCCATGTTTGATTGGCTGCTTTGAATTTGTCGGGATCCTTGGGGGCGCGCATTGACATGCCGTCGTCATCCAGCACGATGACCTTTACGCCCTTGGACCCCATAACGGCACCGACCCCGCCGCGACCGGCATGGCGGGTGGGACGCTGTTCCATATCCGTAATCGCTATAGAAGCCGCTGACATTTTCATTTCACCGGCCGGCCCTATGGAGATGCAGGTGACTTTATCGCCGTATTCTCCTTTCATTTTATCAACAAGATCGTAGTTTCCGAGCATACGCAGGCTGTTGTCGGTGCTAATCTTAACACCGTCTTTGTTAATAAAAATCTTGTAAAGGGTGTCGTCATCGGGCTTGCCTTCCAGGACGATGGCGGCATAGCCCAGCCGGGCAAGAACCTGAGCTGCCTGGCCGCCGGCGTTGGCCTCTTTGATGCCGCCGGTCAACGGGCTCTTGCAGCCGACGGATAATCTTCCGGACATCGCGGCTGTCGTACCGCTGAGAAGTCCCGGAGCGATCACCAGCTTATTGTCTTCACCCAGGGGATGACAGGTCGGCGGGACCTCTTTTGAGATAATCGCCGAGGTTAACGCCCGGCCGGCGATGCCGGCATAATCTCCCATCGGGTCTGTTTTGGTCTCGGGACCGCCATCTGCGCCCACGTTAATGCGTAAAATTTTGTCCATATGGCACCTCCTTAATTGTAAAGGATGTTAAAATGTTTCAAAACCTATCCGCATGTGAAGTTATAAATCTGATTCTTTGTTTAGAAATGAAAAGATCTCCTACTGTCATTATGCTTCTAAACCGGTTATGTCAAGTTAAGAATCCAGCACAACCGACCCCATTGGCGTCGGATTCTTACCGCTCTATCCTGGATATTTCACGAGTTTGATTCGTCCATTTGCCCCGCAAAGCGGGGGCATTCACGGGTGAAGCTGTATTGTAATACCGCGAACCCGTGATAACGCAGCAAATGGGCGAATCGGGCTCGCCCGGCCTGTTGGGTCGTAGCTGCAAGCGAAGCCCAAAGGGTGAAAAAATCGAAAATAAACGGCCTACATCCTTTAATGAAAATTTGTCCCGGACAAACATGTACCAAGATACACATAAGTCTTCGTACTGATATTTTTTATTTTTGTGTTTTCGATTTTTTCATGAAATATTCAGGCTAGCCGTTTTTGCTCTTAAAGCTCTTCATGAAATCGATCAGTGTGTCCACTGCTTCCAGGGGCGTCGGGTTATAGATCGAAGCCCTGCAACCCCCTACCGACCGGTGGCCTTTCAAACCGCTAAGGTCGTTTTCCAGAGCCTCTTCCACAAAGCGTTTTTCCAGGTCCTCATTTACCAGGCGGAAAGTAACGTTCATCATGGATCGACTGTCCTTTTCGGCAGTGGGTCTGTAAAAACCACCGGAGTCCATAAAATCGTAAAGACGGGTCGCTTTTTCCCGGTTTAAGGATTCCATTTTTTCAAGGCCGCCGATGGTTTCTTCCAGCCACTTGAGAACCAGCTGAACGGTGTACACTGCAAAACACGGCGGTGTGTTGTACATCGAATTTTTAGACGAATAGGTCGTGTATTTGAGCATGGACGGCAGATCATCCGGAACACTGTTGAGCAGGTCCTCCCTGACGATGACCATGCATACCCCGGCCGGGCCGATGTTTTTCTGCGCTCCGGCATAAATGAGACCAAACGGTGTCACGTCGAAAGGGCGGCTCATGATATCCGAAGACATGTCGGCCACCAGCGGAACGCCGGCAGTGTCGGGGAATTTCTGCCATTGGGTTCCCTTGATGGTGTTGTTGGAGGTGATGTGAACGTAGGCCGCATCACTGCTGAAGTCGATGCCCTCCGGAATGTAGGCATAGTTTTTATCCTCAGAAGATGCGACAACGTTGACCATTTTGCCCAGAATTTGTGCTTCCTTGATGGCTTTGGTGGACCACGTTCCGGTGTCCACGTAGTCCGCCGACTGGCCGGCGGACAAAAAGTTCATCGGAACCATGCAGAACTGCAGGCTCGCCCCCCCCTGCACAAATAATACCCGATAATTATCACCAATGTTCAGCAGACGCTTTGTTCTTGCGACGGCATCATTAATGATATCATCAAACCAGCTGGACCGATGGCTGATTTCCGTTATGGACATACCCGATCCACCATAGTTTAAAAAGGAGTGCTGAATTTCTTCGAGAACGCTTGCAGGCAGTGCCGCCGGGCCGGGGTTGAAATTGTAAATTCTGTTTGCCTTCATTCCTTACCTCCATATGCACTGGATCGCTTACAGTACGTGTTCACGGGGTACGTTTCCCCGTGTAACGATATTGTCGGAGTGGCTTTGTCATTTCAATGACTTAGCAGCGGGGACATTCCTGCCCCCTCCGCGTTCTCCCGCGAAAAATGTACGGGAGCCGTGGTCTCCCCCACTGCTATGTCATTGAAATGACCAGACACGTAGACACCGGAGTGAAGCGGGGGAGCGCACCCCGTGAACACGTACCGATTACAAATTACAGGTGGGAAACATGAGTCATTATTTGCGCAGATAGCATTGGAGATGTCAACCCGTATTTTGCGATTTGGTTTTGTACTTGGTTGTTGACAAAAAAAACAGGAATGGCTAGAAACCCAACTGAGTGTAAACCCGTATTTACTATATCAGTGAGAAGGATATGAGAAAGCAGACACTATGAAAATTTACGACTATCCATCTATTTCTGCCGAAAAAAAAGTTGATGCCATCGTCCATCGGGGTTTGGATTTTAAGAAAAAGGACTATATAGCGGTCACCCGGATTCTGGAGGATGTGCGCAGGCATGGCGACCGGGCGCTGATCAATTATGTCAACCGGTTCGATTCGCCGGGTCTGAAAACTGCGGCGCTGCAGGTATCAAAGAGGGAATTAGATGCTGCCGCCAAAAAAGTCGACCGGAAGTTTATGCGGTCACTACACCGTGCCGTTGCGCAGATAAAGTCCTTCCACAGAATGCAGCACCCCAGGTCCTGGATTCATACCGAGAGGCCGGGAACTGTACTCGGTCAGATGGTCAATCCGGTTGATGCAGCCGGTGTCTACGTTCCCGGCGGTAAGGGTGGCAAAACCCCGCTGGTTTCTTCCGTACTGATGGGCGTCATTCCCGCAAAAATTGCCGGTGTGAAACAGGTGGCCATGGTGACACCCGCGACACGATCAGGACGAATCAACCCTCATCTTCTGGTGGCGGCTAAAAAGGTCGGGGTGGATGCGGTTTACAAAGTCGGCAGTGCCTGGGCGATTGCCGCTCTGGCATACGGCACTGAAACGATACCGAAAACCGACGTCATCGTCGGCCCCGGAAATCTCTATGTCACACTGGCCAAAAAAATTGTGGCCGGCACCGTTGGAATCGACATGATTGCCGGTCCCAGCGAGGTTCTGGTAATTGCCGACCGTTCGGCGAACCCGCATTTTATTGCAGCTGATCTTCTTTCCCAGGCTGAACACGATGTGATGGCCTCCGCCATTCTTCTAACTGATACACGCAGTACGGCCGAGGCGGTTGTCCTGGCAGTTGATCATCAGCTAGCCGGGCTTTCCCGCAGAGAAATTGCCCGGGCATCCCTGGCGCGCTATGGCGCAATCATGGTCGTTTCGAATGTCAGGACCGCCCTGGATCTTGCGAACCGGATTGCACCAGAGCATCTGGAATTGCATTTGAATGATCCCTTTGCCTGCATCGGTCAGATTCGCAATGCCGGCGCTGTATTTATTGGACAGTACACTCCGGAACCGGTGGGGGATTATATTGCCGGACCCAATCACGTTCTGCCCACCGCCGGTACGGCACGATTTTCTTCCGCCCTGTCGGTCGATCACTTTATGAAGAAGACCAGCATTGTTCATTATTCAGAAGAGGCTTTCAGGAAAGAAGCAAAAGATATAGTACGGCTGGCCGAGACAGAAGGATTGACCGCACATGCGAATGCGGTTAAGATCCGGCTCAAATAAGACTTGCAAGCAGGAGCGTATATCCTTACTTATTGTTACAATAAGCAGCATTCGCACAAATCCGAAGCACGACGTCCGAAAATCGAAACAAATTCCAAATCCCAAATACAAATGTCCAAAACAGGTTTTGTATTTTGGTAATTTGATATTCAAATTTCCGTCATTGCACCAGCGACTAAATTCGCGCCATTAGCAGGTTTAACTCAATGACTGCTTATTATCGACCATTTTACTTGACTTGTGAATTATTTATAATAAACTTCCGGATAGGTGTAAGAAGATTAACCCGAATATCTTAAAAAATATTCGGGCTATGATCCTGCAGCCCGGTTTAAAGGAGAAAATACATGGGTGCCTGTAAATACTGCGGTCGAATACATAATGTTGGCTTTATTTCAACCCGGCTGGCCGGGACTGACGGTGTGTCTCTGGAAACCGACAAGTGGGCGGATGTATTTGAACAGGAAGGCTTTATCAGTTACTATTTCGCCGGAGAACTGGACAGCCCGCCGGAG
>DAOVBC010000080.1 GCA_030670715.1 Deltaproteobacteria bacterium
TCTCTGGCCGGCCGCCCCCACGGGAAAAACCGCCCGTAGGAAGCCATGGTCTGTACCCCGAACTGCTGATTCAAAAAAGCAGCAAACATGTACGTCATCCGAGCTTCATATTGCGGATCCGTCCCGGAAGCCTTCACCAGAAGCCAGTGCCAGCGCTCCCCGTCCGACAGGGCCGATTGAAAACTCTCCGGAACCCGGTGAAATACGGGGTTGCCCCGGGTGTCTACCGGTGCACCTTTGCTGCCGGTATGATAGCTGTAACCGTAACCCGGCTCGTAGTCCGGCAGCCGGGAAAGGTCGGTGAGATACTGCAGCCGCCAGGCCTGGTTGTAACCTCTATTTTGCAGCAGCATCCCGGCAAACTCCAGGTAGAAATTGGCTGCTTCCGATCGGACCGGGTCCCGAGCCGCAAACGGCATGGCCTGCAGCATAAGCTGCAGCGCCCGCACCCGGTCACGCTGGACGGCATTCACATATTTTCCGCCGCCGCGATGGTGCCCGCGTTCAAACTTGCCGGCCACCATATAGCCCCAGTGGGTATTGTTGATATAACCGCGGGCGGCCTCGGTCAGTAGGCGCCAGTTGCGGGCGTGTCGTGTAATCACTTTTTCGCGAAAAGTGTCCAGTTCACTGATCCGGCTAAGCTGCTGCAGGCAGTGAACGGCCCGGGAAAAATCGCCGGGCACCAGCTTCGGGTCGTTCTGCACCTCAAGGCACAGACTGCCGTACCATTCATAAGCGATCTTCCAGTTGCCGTCGGTGTAAGCCTTCTGCGCTTTTTTGCGGATCTGGCCATGTTCGACTGCGCCACCGTGTGCCACAGCAGCAGACAGCATCAGCACCAGGATCAATACCGGCGATCTCAACAGTTTCATCGGTGATCTCCTGCGGAAAAGAAGATATGTGACCTGACTATTTTATAAAAAAAGCAGTAAATATGCAAGGACATCGTCCGGCGACCAAGGGCTGTCGATGATTGACGTTTGAATAAAGGTGGATTAAAATATTGCAATGTCGTTGAAAATTGATTAATTTCAACTTCAAGGAGTATTCAGTAATATGATCGCTCAGGATATCATGCAGACCAATTTTCACACCCTTCGCCCCGGCAACACGATTGCAGAGGCCGTTAAGCTTTTTCAAGTTGCATCCGAATCCGAAGAGAAAAAAATATTCGGCCTGATGGTTGCCGATGAAGAAGATCATCTGGTGGGAATGCTTTCGATGTACGACATTTTGATCTTTATCCAGCCAAAGCACACGCATATCTGGGGGGAGATTGAAGACATCGACCCGACGGGGCTGTTCGATGAATCGCTGGAACGGGTCAAATCAATCCTGGTCAGCGATATCATGACCACCGAAGTGATTACCATTCAACCCGATACACACTTAATGGTGATCGCCGATATAATGATTAAGAAGCACATCCGCAGGCTGCCGGTAACCGAAGGCAAGGAGGTGGTGGGTATCGTCTACGTCTCCGACGTGTTTTACCAGCTGTTGAATAAATTTCTGGTGTAAAAAGAAATATCATAAAAAAGGAATCCCATGCCCGTTGTCGAAAGAAGAAGTGTTTTAAGCGGAATATCGGTGGAAGAGGCGATGCGAAAGCAGGTTGTCCAGCTTCCGAAAAGCGCATCAATCGACAATTGCATCAACCGCATGATCAAGTACAAGGTCAATGCGGTTCTAATTAGCGATGAAGAGCAGCATCCTGTGGGGGTCGTGTCCAAAACCGATATCATGGGCGCATTCTATGCCGGCTTTCCGACCGAAACCGCTCTGGAAAATATCATGGTGGGACCGCCTTTGTTCTGCTATCCGGATGATGAACTGGAAACATCTCTGGACACTATGCGTCAGAGCGGTATTCACCGGCTGTATGTTTTAGGGGCTGAATCAAATGCGGTTGCCGGTGTGCTGGCCTACCCGGATATCGTCGGCCTGCTGTATCGTTACTGTCGCGCCTGCGACAGAGGCCTGTTGAAAACCCGGCGTAAAAAAGATGAAGATAAATTTGAGCGCTATAAAGTCAAAGATGTCATGACTGCGTCCGTAAGTTACCGGCGAGATAACGAAAATCTGGCGCAGGTCATCGAAGGGCTTTCTGCTCATCATTTTGGAGCGGTTCTGATTAAAAACAGTCATGGCGACCCGGTGGGCGTCGTCTCCAAAACAGACCTGATTGTTGCCTACAAACACGGGGTTTCGGTGGATGAGGGGGTAGAACCGGTTATGAAAGCGCCGGTACAATCCTGCGAAGCGGAGGCCTATCTGGCGACAGCGCTTCAGCAAATGCTCTTAAAAGACGTCCAGCGCCTTTTCGTACATTCAAGCGAACCCCGGCAAATCGTGGGGGTATTGTCCCTGTCCGATGCCGCCAGGTTTCGTTCCGGCTCATGCCGCGCATGCGTGTCAAGCCGTTTGGTGGTTGGATCTTAGCCGGCAAGGCCGGCTGGCGCAGGTTCAAAGTTTAAATGCTAAGGTTAGCTGTATGAGGCGTTAGGGAGTTCTGGAGTTGAGTCGCTCCATGAATAATCAGCGACTGCACCGTGCAAACTCATGCATAAGGGCTTGTAAAGAAAGTACAGTATTCGGGGCATTAAAACAACAGGTCAGAGCTTAACCCGGCCTTTTTTCGCATTATCCCTCGCATGGCAGGCCGCTGTCCTTTCTTAACAATCCCTAATGCATTCAGACAGTGCACGGTTTCGCTACTGATCATTCATTCCGCTTTTTTTCAATGCGCCATAAAAAAACTTCCCCGATTGTTAAGTTGTATTTTGCAGTAACAAATCTGCCCGCTATGCAAATCCGATTTCCTTGACACCGGTAACGATTTATATTAGTTTGAGTCAACATACTCCTGCAGCTCACATTCATCTGATACGCAGCAGCGGTTCGTTTCCGGCACTCCGGCAGCGTACTTATTTTACCAGCGTCAGATCTATTCTCCTACAAGCGTTCATGAATTTATTCCCGGCAGGCACACCGTTCTATCATGTAAGGTGTGCGAAACTTGAGTCAACTATTTCGCAAAAAATCTTACAAAGGAGGGATGATGCCATGAAAGTAGAATTCAAGCGTATTCTTTGTGCAACAGACCTTTCAGATTTTTCCAATCAGGTGGTTTATTACGGAATGGCAATGGCCGAAAAATTTGAGGCTGTGCTGTACCTTTGCCATGTGATCGATATGCCGATAGTCTCCGTCCACGGTACCGCATACACATTCCCTGAAGACTACCTCGACAGCCTCAAGGAAGAAGCCGCTCAAAAACTGGCAACCCTGGTGGAGGGGCGGGCGGTCAAATGGGAATCGCTGGTGGTGACCGGCCCGATCGCAACATCGCTTTCCGAACTGGTTAGCGAAAAAGACATAGATCTGTCCATAGCGGCCACCCATGGCCGCGCCGGGTTGAAACGGCTTTTTCTGGGTTCGGTTACCGAACGGCTGATTCGATCGATCGGCTGTCCGTTCTTGACCGTAACACCTACCGAGCACAAATTTGACTTCGAGACGGTTCAGCGTTCGGGATTCAAAAACATTCTGGTGGGATGCGATTTTTCTCCGGATTCGTCCAGCGCCATGCAATACGGGCTCAGTCTGGCCCAGGAGTTCGAGGCCACCATCCACCTGATACATGTCATCGAACCGATTGCCTATCGCGACAAGCTTCTGCCCGGCAACATGCTGGACAGCAACATGAAATCGACCCTGTACAAGAACCTTGTCGATGAACTCAGCGGCCGGGTTGAGGAAGAAGCCTATAACTGGTGTGAAATCAAAACGGAGTGTCTGACCGGCAGGCCGTACGAAGAACTGGTAAAGTACACAGAGGCAAATGCCATCGATCTGATCATTCTGGGGGTTCGGGGGCACAGTCTGGTGGAATCGATGCTGCTGGGTTCAACCACCGACCGGGTGATCCGCCGCGCCTCCTGCCCGGTTCTTTCGGTATGCCCGGCGGAGTCGACCGAGCCGTCTGAAAAGCACAGCGATGCTGCGACCGAAACCGGTGCCGGCCGATCCGATGCTTGATCGACTGCGGTGGGCAACTGACCGGAATCTACGCGGTTTCGTAGCAGGCCTGGATTTCGCCGAAATAGAGGGTGTGGTAATCCTTTTTCGGATACAACGATTGGTATTCGGAAATCAGATCGGCAGGGTTCATGGGCGCCTTGAACACAATCCGGCACTCAATGTGCAGTCCCGGCACGTCGATGATCGGAGATGTCACCCGCCGGCTCTTTGCAGTCTTCAACCCGCATTCCCTGAACTTGTTCACATCCCGGCCTGATTTGGTGCCGCAATAGGTGATCTCTTTGCGCATATCACCAGAAGCAACGCTGACGGTAAAATCAGCGGCCTTTTCTATTATTTGAAAGGTGTGGCGCGAATTTCTCACCGCAATCATAAAAACCGGTTTCCGCCAGCAATAACCGATGGTGGCCCAGCCGATGGTCATTGTGTTCAGGTCGTCACCGGCTCTCACCGTTAAAAAGGCACCCTGTTTTATTCTTTCGATCGCTTTATCGGCTACCGACATATAATCGACGTCTTTCATGATGATTGCTCCTGTCAATTAACTCTGAAATACGCAGCAGGGCACATCCAATTCGCAGCCTTGGCTAACGTCCCGGTATGATGATCCGTGATTCTTCTTTTTTATCGGGGGCGATGATGGTGGACTCCTGCTGCTGACGCAGTTTTTGCACCTCATCGGCCAGCTTGGCCACCGCGGCCTGCATTGCTTCCGGAAACCGTTTGATGGCCTGCTGCAGCTGCTTGGCCTGGATAACCGCCTGGATCGGCAACGGCCCGTTTGGGGTCATAATATTGCTCTGGCCGATGAATACGGTTTTACGGGTCTTGTCCACCGAGCCGTCTGAATTTACCGGTGTCAGCCGGCGGATAGAGGCAACTTTCAGGTCGGTAAAAGAGGCTTCGAGGTAAAGGTTCTGTTTATCGACTGTAAAATCGAGTGATTCCGTTTGTTCGTTGGCCATATCTTCTCTCCTTTTCCCAGTATTCGAGTTTGTCAGGGTTCAACAAGCGGCAAGGTAACAGATCATCTGAAATAAGGCAACCGGATACTCGATTCTCGCTACGGGATACGGGATATTTGGCAAGCGATTGGCGGCGCACCAATTCCTGTACTAATCCCCTCCCATGCCGCCCTAATTTTTTATTCACATGAATTTCCCTTTAAAAACCAACCCGTTCGCTGTTGACCGGGCCGGATTTTTGTGTTGATTTAATTATTAACTTTTCACCTTCGGGGAAATTATTATGTCCTTCAAATCCTTAGCCGCCTGTTTTTCAAAAACGGCAACAGAACTTCAGAATAAAATTGCCATCAGTTTCCTGCGGAAGGGGGTTATCGAAACGGCCCTTTCGTATCGAGCGCTGGACCGGGATTCTAACCGTCTGGCCGGTTTTTTTCATGATACGGGGGTCCGCAAGGGCGATCGGGTTGTCTTTTACATTCCTAAATCAGTGATTGCCGTGACCGCCCACCTGGCGATCCAAAAAATCGGGGCCGTGGCAGTGCCCTTGAACCCGGGGTTTAAGAAAGCGGAAATGGCCTATCTGCTGGATGATGCAGATGCCGCTCTGGTAATTGCCGGGCCCTCCCAGGCAGCAACGGTAAACGCATTAACCCCCCGATTGAAAACCGTTGTGATCGATACGGAAAAGCCGTACCAGGAACTTGAGTTTTTCCGCTCTTTTGCGGATGATCCTCCAGGAATCGCCCTGGAACCGCAAGGCCCTGGCTTGATTATCT
This sequence comes from Deltaproteobacteria bacterium, assembly GCA_030670715.1. GTDB lineage: Bacteria > Desulfobacterota > Desulfobacteria > Desulfobacterales > SG8-13 > DAOVBC01. Next base: position 5,792 of record DAOVBC010000080.1, read on the forward strand.
ACACGTCAGGCACGACGGGTAAGCCCAAAGGAGCCATTTTAACCCGGGGAAATCTGGTCCATGATGCCCGCAACGTGGTCAGCATCTGGGAAATATCTCACACAGATGTGCTCTGCCATGCCCTGCCGCTGTTTCATGTTCACGGGCTCTGTTTTGCCCTGCATACCGCGCTGATGGCCGGCGCCCACGTTTTTCTGCTGGATGCTTTTGATCCGAAAATCGTTATCGATGCCCTGGCCTCGGAAAAAGGCAACTTCCCCTGCACACTGTTTATGGCGGTGCCGGCGATGTACACCAAACTATTCCACCACCTAGACGGTAAACACCGGCAGCCGGATTTTTCCAGGGTGCGCCTGTGGACCTCCGGTTCGGCACCCCTTCCGGTTAAAGATTTCGAGCGCATCCAGCGTGTTTTCGGCCGGGAACCGGTGGAACGGGAAGGTATGTCGGAAACCGGAATGAATTTCTCCAATCCGTTAAAAGGGGTGAGAAAGCCGGGATCAATCGGACTGCCGCTGCCGGATCTCAGGGTGCGGATTGTAGACCCGGAGACTTTCAGGGACACGGCACCCGGGCAGGAGGGTGAGATCTGGCTGAAAGGGCCTGCCGTGACACAGGGATACTGGCGTAAGCCGAAAGAGACCGCGGAAGCCTTTGCAAAAGGCTGGTTTCGAACCGGCGACCTGGGAAAAATCGATGAGGACGGCTATTATTACCTGACCGACCGGATCAAACACATCATCATCTCCGGTGGTGAGAACATCTCCCCGAAGGAAATCGAAACGGTGATCAACCGTCTGGATGGCGTGCTGGAGTCGTCGGTGGTGGGAATCCCGGATGAACAATGGGGTGAAAAGGTCGTGGCCGCCGTGGTCCCGGAGCCGGCTGCGACCATCGGGACCGATGATATCAAGGACCACTGCAAGGGCCACCTTCACAGCTGGAAGTGTCCCAGGGAAATCGTCTTCGTCAATGCACTTCCAAAAAACACCATGGCGAAGGTGTTGAAGGAGGAAGTAAAAAGGTTATTTGATATATAGATTTTCGATTTTCGATAAATCCGGCATGGCGCAGAGCGCGAGAGAAGGACGGTGCGGAGAAACTGATGCAGGATAGACGATATTGGCTGTTCGATAACTGAAGTGCTACTGAAATCGCTTTATGCTGAAAGGGGAAATATCAATGTGCGGGTCACGTCCGGCAACCAGATCCGCAATCAGCCTTCCCGTGGCCGGGGCCAGCGAAATACCCATCATTCCGTGACCGGCGGCCACCAGCAGATTGCGCTGCCCGGGCGCCCGGTCAATCACCGGCAGATCATCATAAACCATCGGTCGCATTCCGACCCATTCTTCGTGAACCGGTTCTCCGATCGGCTCTTTTAAGTATTCCCGGGCCCCATCCTTTAAATTCTGTATACGTTTGGCGACTATCCGGATGTTAAGCCCTGAAAATTCCATCGTCCCGCCTAGGCGGTACCCGCTTTCCCAGGGAGTGGCCACCACGCCTTTTTCTTCGAAAATACACGGAATTTTCGGACAAAGCGCCGGTCTGGCCATGGTAATGCTGTATCCTTTTCCCGGTTGAATCGGCAGTTTCATTTTCAACTTTCGGAAAATTTCCGGTGCCCAGGCGCCTGCAGCCAGTACATACGCATCCGCGGTATATATCCCTGAACTCGTTTCTGCCTTTGTTATCATTGCGCCGTCTGAATGAAGGTTCAGCAGCCGGCAGTTTTCTTCGACAGCGACGCCTTTGCGGATCAGAATCTGTTTGAATCCCCGCAGGAAGTGATCCGGGCGAAGATGACTGTCAATGGCATGATACCATCCGCCGTAAACGTCGTCACGCAGAGCAGGTTCCAGCTGCAGCAGCGCATCACCCACAAAAGGCCGCGCTTCCATGCCAAATTGCTTCAGGTAGTCGTTCATTCGGGTGTATTCCTGCATCGCTGCTTCACTTTTGAACACCACCAGTATGCCCCTTTGTTCATAATCGCTGTCTATCTTCTCATCTTCGAAAAAATCCGCGTATAACGCTTCGGATAACCGAAGCATTCTCTGCCTGGCAACAACGACATGTTCCAGGTGCCCGGTGGTGCATTTGCCGGCGAACTTTAACAACCAGACCAGGCGCTGCAAATCAGGCACTGGTTTGATATAGAGCGGCGGAGCAGTTTGAAATTTCTTTGGGTGTCGTCTATTGCTTCTTGTTGAAATTATTCTTATTTTGTGCGTTAATTTCAATTCCGGTCAGGGGACACCTCACATACGGAAGGAACAACTGATGGAATTTTCAGCCAGAATCACCGGCACAGGATCTGCTTTTCCCGAAAGACGATTGACGAACGACGATATTGCGCAGGAATTGACCCGATTCGGCCTGGAAACAAACGATCAATGGATCAGAGAAAGAACCGGCATCGTCGAAAGAAGAGTTTCCAATGTTCAAAATCCAGCTGAAACCAACTCTTCCCTCGGGGCCCGGGCAACACAAAAAGCGCTTGAAATGGCCGGACGGAAACCAGAAGATATCGATCAGATTATTTATGCAACCTGTTCTCCGGATACGCTGCTACCTTCTACCGCCTGCTGGCTTCAACAAAAAATCGGCGCCCACAGAGCCTGGGCT
>DAOVBC010000248.1 GCA_030670715.1 Deltaproteobacteria bacterium
GAAGGTGTTACGGTTGCACTGTTGAAAAAAAGAGACATCCATGTATTTAATGAAAACGAGTTTGAAGCAGCCGATGCCCGGCTTCGATCGATAGAGGATTAAAGATGCCGCACATGGCTGATTTCGTTGTTCCAGTTTCGAGTTTCAATTTGCCATAAAAAGGAGGTTGTCGTGGTGATACTGATAAGGGGAAGATCATTGTTGATTTATACCTGCTTATTTCTGGGCGTGATCGGAATGAACATTGCGTATGCCGGCGAAAAAAAGGATATGGGAGGCTGGCAGATGGATAGCCCTTACAACAAATTATACAATGCCGGTGAACTCGATGCATTCAAGGCGACAGTCGTTAAAATTACGGAAATCGTACCGATGCCGGGGATGTCGCCTGGGGTCGCGATCCATGTCAAAGAATCTGCCGATGATGAGGTGATCGTGGTACATGTCTGTCCCACCTGGTATATGAAGCCCGGTGGCATCGGACTCAAACGGGGCGATCGGGTGAAAGTACGGGGCGTCTGGGCCGAGATAGACGGCAAAGACGTATTTATGGCGTCCAAAATTAAAAAAGGGGACTATTTCGCACTCAAAGTGCGCCTGACGAAAGACGGTAAACCATTCTGGACCATGGACCGGGAAGAGCTGGACAACGAAAAAGAAGCCGTTGGAAGCAAGTGAACCCTTGACATATTCGCGGTGAATACATAGGTTTCATTTTGAGCATTATCCCATAAAGGAGCAGACATGGTCAGGCCTCAAAAAAATCGCATTGTCGCTTTCAATCCCGATGTCAGCTACTTCAAACCCAGGGGCATTCCGATGGTGGAGCTGGATGAAGTGCAACTGAAAGTGGATGAGCGCGAAGCCATCAGGCTTTCAGATCTGCTCGGGTTGTCCCACGAGGAAGCCGGCCGCCACATGGGTGTGTCTAGAGCCACCTTTGGCCGCATCGTCCAACACGCTCGTAAGGCAGTTGCCGACGCTCTGATTAACGGCAAAGCAATCAACATCGAGGGCGGCAACTATAAAATAATCGACGGTCCCCGGGTTTTTCAGTGTGACCATTGCAATCACCGGTGGGAGGCCCCTTTTGGATCGGGCAGGCCCGAAGGCTGCCCGGAATGCAACCATGACAATGTTTACCGTATCTCGCATAACAGGTAAGGTCTGCGCAGAGCTCTCGGGTATGTATCCACTCGGGTTTTATGTTTTACGTTTTAAGTAAGAGAAATTAAAAAAGAAAAAGTCTATTCACCACAGAGAACGCAGAGCGCACAGAGACAATACTATTCATGGGTTTTCCTCTGTTATCTCAGAGGGCACTGTGGTAATACTGATATTCTTTAAACACACACAAAATTAACTACTAAGATACTGAGGAGATTAAAAAAGAATGGCACAGTTAATGGACGAAATGCCGGATCCCAAAGCTAAAAAGGATCCTAAGGCAGAACAGGAAGCGAAAGTTAAAGATTCTCTGAGCAGAATAAAAAACAAATTCATAGTGATGAGCGGAAAAGGGGGCGTCGGTAAAACCAGCACCTCCGTAAACCTTTCCATCGCACTTGCCGGCAAGGGATTTAAGGTCGGTATCATGGACGTTGATCTTCACGGTCCGGATGTCCCGAGAATGCTGGGACTGAAAGGTATGCTCGATTTGAACCAGGATCGAAAACTGAATCCGGCCGCCTATTCGGATAATTTAAAGGTTGTATCCATCGAATCGCTGACACCGAACAAAGATGAAGCCATTATCTGGCGCGGCCCCATCAAATATTCTGCGATTCAGCAGTTCATTGGCGATGTGGAGTGGGGGGAGCTGGATTTTTTGATCATCGACTCACCGCCCGGCACCGGTGACGAGCCGTTGACCGTGGCCCAGACCATTCCGGAAGCCCGGGCCATTATTGTCACGACCCCCCAGGAAATAGCACTGGCCGATGTCAGAAAGTCGATCAGTTTCTGTAAAACAGTCAAAATGGAGATCTTCGGCCTCATAGAGAACATGAGCGGGTTTCCCTGCCCGCATTGCGGCGAAACCATTGATCTGTTCGGTTCCGGCGGCGGATAAAAAACGGCCCTGACATCCGGTTTAACATTTTTGGGGAGAATTCCCTTCGATCCAAACGTGGTATCGTGCGGCGATGCCGGTACCTGTTATCAGGATGCCTATGCCGACTCACCGGTGACCAAGGCATTTAATGAGGTTGCAGCGAAGATGGCCGAACTGGTTTGAATTTGATTTGAGTGCATTCTATTTACTTCTTTGCCTGAAATCTAAATGGTGGGGTTCATCAGGGGATAATGCCTAAAGCCCGCCCTGGTGCGACTGGTTCATATGGTGTTATAGCCTATGGATGATTCCAAACCTGGCTTATTATGAATTTAGTACCGGTGATCGGTCTGGGCCAGGGTGCCTAAAATTATTAATTGATGATATCCCGTTTTAATTTAATCAGGGAATCTGAACTTGCTGAAGAAACCCGTCTGTCCGAATAGGGCAGGCGGGTTTCTTTTTGTCCGCCCCGTTATAGATGGGATAGAAAAAAGGTTGACTGATTGCGGTTGATTTGCTTATGTGAATAGTTGTTTCACATAGTGGTACTGTTAATTATGAGGCAGTATTGTTTGAAGACAAGTGAATACTTTTTTCACAGGTTTACTAGCAGAGCAGCGAATATCACCTCCGTGCATTAATTCCTTTTCGGTTAAGCCGCAAAAGAAAGAAGATCCTCTATCGATTATTATTTGGCCGAAATTTTTACGGTGCTGAATAATCAGGCTATTGATACGGCATGATTGTCGAATACTATAATTAACCTGCAACCCCAAAGGAGTGAGACATGAAAAAATCGCATTTCAGATCAGGCCTGGCACCGATCGTTGTGTTCGCAATGATGTTGGCCCTTGCAGCGCCGGTCCAGGCATTTGATGTCAAGGTGTCCGGTCAGGTGAACCAGCTGATCATGGCGGCCGATAACGGTTTTGACAGTAACTTTTTTATCGCGGACAACGACAACTCATCCACCCGCTTCCGCTTTACCGGTGATCAGGATTTCAATTCTCTCACGATCGGATACAAGATCGAATTCGAGGCCCAGCGTAATGCCTCCAACACACTGGATATCAACAACAACGACGACGGCGAATTTGAATGGAATGACCGCTGGCTGGAGGCGTATTTTCTTCATAAATGGGGCAAGGTATCGATCGGCAAAGGCGATGGGGCCGCCAACAATACCTCGGAAGTAGATCTTTCCGGTACGGCTGTGATTACTTATGCCGGTGTCAATGACACCGCCGGCGGATTTACCTGGACTTTTAACGATGGCACAAAAATCACGAGAGGCGGTGCGAATTTGACGATCGGCAACACCCGCAGCGATTTTGACGGCTTGAGCCGCAACGTACGCCTGCGGTACGATACCCCGAAATTCTCCGGGTTCTCCTTTGCCGGAAGTGCCACCAACGGTGACGCCTGGGAACTGTCCGGCTGGTACGCCGGGGAATTTAAGGGCTTTGGAAAGCTGGCCGCGGCCCTCGGTTACGTTGATACCAAAGACCGAGAGACTCCCCGCTACAAACAGATGGGGGGTTCCGTTTCCTGGCTGAATACGCCTACCGGTCTTAATGTGACCCTGTCCCTGGGTCAGCGTGATCCAAAGGTCGGCACCAAGGCCAAAAACGGCTACGTAAAAGTCGGTTGGAAATTTCTTAAAATGCACGCCGTGTCTGCCGAATATGGCCAGACAAAGGATCTCGATCTGAAAGGAGACAAATCGAGCAATTGGGGTGCCGGATATGTGGTGACCCCCTGGCAAGGCGTTGAATTGTATGGGGCGCTCCGATCTTATTCTTTTGAACAGAGCGTCGGACCCAATCCGAAGAATGTCAAACAGATTATGGCCGGCACCCGGATCAAATTCTGATAAGTGGATAGCATGAACATGGTCCTCGTATATTTAAGAAAAACGGCCGTGATCCTCCCGGTGTTCGTTATTTTATCTGCCTTGGTCGGATGCGGCGGAAAGTCATTTGATTACCACTCGGACAATGAAATCCCGAACCGTCCCGGGGTGTTTTCCAAAGATCCGGAGGGTCATACGGTATACGATTCGAAAACCGGATGGTCCCCGAAGGAGTCCGATAAGGCCACGGAAAGCGGTAAAGAAGCGGGAGGCAAATCCGGGGGCGACAGGAAAACTGAAGGTGCCGCCGTAGCCGGAGAAGAATCGGCTGAGATGAAGGAGTACCGGGAATTCCAGGAATTCCAGGAGTGGAAAAAAGAGAAAAGGGAATTTAAGGAATTTAAG
>DAOVBC010000252.1 GCA_030670715.1 Deltaproteobacteria bacterium
TCCCGGGCTGGGTGGGGAGCCACAGGTTTTTATCTCTTCTGGCCAATTCGATATCGGCCGGTTCGGGGAACTGACAGATTTGAATATTGCCGGTTTTGAGCTCCAGGAAGCGAACCGAGTTTTCCGGGATGGAGCGAAAAACGATCCTTTCCAGGTAGGGGCCGCCCTTTTTATCCCAGTAGTCAGTGTTTTTGGTCAGTACGATCCGGTCGTCCTTGATCCATTTCACGAACTTGAACGGGCCGGTTCCCACCGGATTTCTTAAAAATTCTTTAGGATTTTTCAAAAAAGCCGTCGGACTGATGATATCGGCGAAATCCATGCCCATGTTGGCCAGAAACGGCGCCTCAACCCTTTTCAGATTGAATACGACGGTGTACTCGCCGACAGCCTCAATGGAGCCGATGGTCTTATCCATTTCCATGGAAACCCAGTACTCCGGTGGGCGTTCCTGGGGTGGAATCTCCCATCCCTTGCCGTAAAATTTCACATTGCGGTCTTTCATCATGCGACCGATGGAAAACACTACGGCATCGGCGTTGAACGGTGTACCGTCATGGAATTTGACGCCTTTCTGCAGGTAAAATGTGTATGTTTTGCCGTCCGGTGAAATCTTCCACGACTTGGCCAGACCGGGCTCCAGGGCTGTGGATTCATCTTTATAGAATACCAGCGCCTCAAAAATATTATCGCAGACCAAAAAGGAGTTCCCGTCTGTTTCGTAAGCCGGATCCAGACCGACGCTGTCACCGCCCCGGCCAAACACCAGAGTGCCGCCATGTTTGGGCGCTGCCAGGGCCGTACCCGCAAATGCAAACGCAAGTACAGTCAGAATTATCATAAACTTTTTCATCATTTATTCCTCCTCTGTTACAGGTTAACAGTTATCGGATCTCGATTGTCAGTTCTTCAATAACACCCCCGGCGGGTGATCATCCACATATGTAAACAATTTAATCGACTACCAGAATCGTATCGGCATGTCAAAAGATAAGTCGCCGGATAGTCATTTTCTGATTTCAGGCACCCTTCGCATAAACCGATCCAGTTGTTCGTATAGCCTGCCGATGCTTTCAATGTTAACATGTTCCGTTGAGGTATGCTGGCTCATCTCCCCGTCAGCCCCCCAGACAATTCCTTTCATGCCGAACCGGGAAAGAAAGCGGGCATCACTGGCCCCGTGCTCGCAATCCACGCAGGTCCCCTTGGAAATATCGAGCAGCAGGTCCAGATACGGCGAGTCACCCCCCACAAACAGCGGCTCTTTTTTTTCAACGATGAGTTGGCCTTGAATACTGTTTTGAATTTTTTCGACCAGTTCCTCCATACGGTCGTTTTCAGTATACCGGATATCAAACATGGCTTCGGCATAATCCGGCACCTGATTGATGGACTTTCCGGCCTGAATCCGGCTAAAGTTCAGGGTGCGGTGCCAGTGATCCGGGGCTGACGCCTCAAAATAGGTCTTCAGGGCATTATAGTCGTCAATCAGTTTTTCAATGGCATTGGTACCAAGCCAGGGCCTTGCGGCGTGGGCGGACTTTCCCCGGGATATGAGCTTCAGGTGCACGATCCCCTTTTCCTTGACAATAATGGTGTCGACCCCGCCGCCATCCAGTGCGATACAAAAATCGGCTTTGACCCGGGCAAGAGCCTTTTTCGCACCGCTGGCACCGCCCACTTCCTCATCGCCGGTGATTAAAATGCCAAACGGCAGATCGCTCTGGCTGCCGCCCTGTTTTTGAAGTCTTTGCAAATTGTCCTTCAGCAGCACCAGGGACAGGGCCACGGCATATTTGTCATCCAGGCTGCCTCTACCGTATAATTTCCCGTCTTTTTCATAAGGCTCAAAAAGCGCCGCCGGTCCTTCTACGACATCGATATGGGTCATCAGTATCACCGGCACGGGTTTTTCTTGCGACGCAACGAGAACAGACGGAATGTTTTCATGATTCAAGCGGTGGTACCCGATACCGTGTTTTTCCAGATAGGTCTCAATGAAATTGGCGCAGCGGTTGATTTCTTCGGGGTTGTCATGGGTTGACTTGAACCGAATAAGGTCTTTGGTGAGGCGGACGATTTCATCCATTGGAAAACCGGATTCCTTTACTGTCATTTTTTTACAGTAAAACCAATCCGGGCATATTTCAAGATTTAAAAATTGATCGGCGTCACCCCTTGAAGATTACCCCCCTTTAAGGTTAAAATGACACCCGGACCCGGACAAACTGAAACCAACATTAATGTCCGCAAATATCACCGGAAAGGTATTCTATCAATTTAAGAGATCCGCTCTCTAATTCAGCAGATTCCGGTTTCTTTTAATTTTCAAATACAAAGCCTTATTTAACATCGACAACAATTTGTCGATATGAAGTCAGCAGGCGCCTATCATGGAGTGGTGGTCAATACTAAAAATTTTCTGGTCAGCCGTTGCCCTGGGAGCAGCAGTAATCACGATTATTCTTCTTTTCCGGGCACGGGGAGTGCTGTCCTGGAAAAGATCTTTACGGGCCGAACTTTCTGCCCTGGAGCGGATGCGCCCGGTGGTCGGAGAGCCGGGCAAAAAGGGCATTGATATCATTCAAACCCGATGCCGGAAGATCCTCAATGCTCTTTCGCCGGAATTAGCGGAATTAAAAAATCTTCCCGGATACATTCAATCGATCGCGGCCTGTTATTATCCCGGTACCGAACGACCGGAACTGCAGGTAACCATCAGGGCATTTCTTCAAAGCCTGGACAAATCTCTAAACAGACTGGACCGGATTCTGAAGCGTCCCGGATTCAAAAGGCTGCGGTCACTGAGTATTCATCGGATTACAAGTGCCCGTCAATTCTATCTTAAACTTGGTGCTTCGCCACTGTACAGAGGGTATATTCGATATCGAACCGGAATCAGGCAGGCTGCGCGACTGAGACTGCTTCTGTTTTTTGATCCTTTGATGTGGGTAGCTTTCCTTTCGAATCAGCTTACGATTCTGATTTTGGTGAAGTATCTTATGGTTGATCTCTATCTTTACTTCGGGCGTTTGAGCCTGGAGGCATTTGAAGACCCTCAAAAAACAGACACCGAAGAGGAAAAAATCAAAGAAAACCTGGAAGAGACCCTTAAAGAACTCGGTTCCCTGGAAGAAACCCTTGAATTGCCGGACGATCCGCAACTCCGGAGCATTCGCAACCGCCTGGTCGGCTTTCCCGCCATCCTGGCATCCGATCCCTCCTTTGCCGATTGGAAAAATGCCGTCCTTGCTGCGGCTGAAGTGATTGCGAGCCGGAATTTTCCGGAATCTGAGAAGCCTCTGCACGAAGCAGCTGTCGGTCCCATACTCGAAAGAAGTCGTTGCTGGCTTAGCACCCTGAGTAAGGGAGAAGAGTATTTGATTGCACGCCGATTCTATCAGCTGCGCCTGATCACTCTTTTTCAGGCTAAAAATTTTTCCGAACAGCTGTTGCCCGAGCTCCTCCGACGATTTATTGAAAAAACGTTCATGACCTATGGATGGCTCAAATGGCCGTTGAAGGTGTACCGCTGGGCCAGAAAACGCAGCCCCTGGACAATTGCAATAGAAGTCGGATGGCAGGCCGCTAAAAAGGCCAGCCTCGCCCACCTTTACGGCAAAACCTTTGATAAGGCTTGCCGGGAAATTGAGATCATTTACCGCGAATCCAGTGATTAGGGAAGTCTCCAGCTTGCAAAGCAACTGACTCGAAAGGACAACATCGGCTTACCCCTATGGTATTGTCAAAGTAATTGCACGAATCAAGTCTGGACAAAAATTACCTCACGCAAAGCCGCAAAGATAAGGCTTCTATATATTTCTTTGCGTCTTGGCGTCTTGGCGTCTTTGCGTGATAATTAGATAATTTTGCCAAAATGATGTGATTACATGGTAATATGCGAAAGAATGACGTAGTCCTGAGCTTACCCCTTATGAACTGGAAAAAAACTGCGCATCATGCTAAAATCTATATAATAGCATTTATTTAAAATCCGACAAGCACCATTTCGGGGAAAATATGGTTCCTTTGGGCCGCATGCGGCAATCTTTCTATACCATCACATTCTTGTCGTTACTGTTTTTTTATCCCATGGCTGCGGTCGAGTCCGCCGGGACAGCGGAAGAACTGGTTACTGCCGCCGAAATTGGATTGATTGATGATGTAAAACATCTGCTCGATTCGGGGGTGAATCCGAACGCGAAAAACGAATCCGGATGGACCGCCCTGATGCAGGCTGCCATGAACGGTCATACAAATATCGTAAAACTGTTAATCAC
>DAOVBC010000281.1 GCA_030670715.1 Deltaproteobacteria bacterium
GGCCATTCGCAGCTCCATATCTTCACCGGCATTCAACCCCGCACCGCTGCCGCAGCAGAAGGTCTGCTCACGGATGGTGCTGGCCGGCATCTCGTAAAAGTTGTTGCAAACGTTTTTGATAACGTAGCGGGGCTCTTCAAACAGGCCCATGCCCCGGGCGGGATTGCAGGAATCATGATAGGTGACTTTCAGGTGGTCGTTGCGGCTGAGATCCAGGTCGAGTTTGCCGTGCTTGATCAGATCGGCTGTAAACTCGGTGATATGCACCATTTTGGTCGATTTGGCGTTTTCAAACCGGGTGCCGGTGATGGGCGAAACCGGTTCTTCGAGAAAATCAGCCGGACCGTTCATGGTGTCCATGTACTGATTGATCACCCGCCACATGTGACCGCACTCACCACCCAGGATCCATTTGACTCCCAGCCGTTTGGCCTCGGCATACATCTTGGAGTTCAGCCGTTTCATGGTCTCATGGGAAGTGAAAAAACCGAAATTCCCGCCTTCGGATGCATAGGTGCTCCAAGTAATGTCAAATCCGTATTTTTCCTGTAAAAAGTGGAACAGGATCAGGTACCCCATACATGTGTATGTTCCCGGATCAGCGAATACATCACCGGAAGGGGTAATAAAAAGAATATCCGCCCCTTTTTTGTTGAACTGGGGCTCCACCCGCACGCCGGTGACTTCTTCGATGTCATCCACGAAAAAATCGAGCATATCTTTGTACGCATGCGGCTGGATGCCCAGATGGTTGCCCGTCCTGTAACAGTTGGACACCGGCGTGGCAATCCAGTCGATATTGAGGCCCACCAGATTCAACAACTCCCGGCCCATGATGGTAATCTCGGCCGTATCGATGCCGTAAGGGCAAAAGAGCGAGCAGCGCCGGCACTCGGAGCATTGAAACATGTATGACCACCACTCTTTGAGCACGTCGTAGCTCATCGGCCGGGCCCCGTTGATTTTGCCGAGGATTTTCCCAAGCCGGGTGAAATCGTTGCGGTACACCGACCGCAGCAATTCGGCCCGCAGTACCGGCATGTTTTTGGGATCACCGGTACCGATGAAATAGTGGCATTTATCGGCGCAGGCGCCGCATCGGACGCAGATATCCATGAACACCTTAAACGACCTGAATTTTTCCAGACGCTCTTTGAATCCCTCATGGATAATTTCCTGCCAGTTTTCCGGCAGCTGCCAGTCGTCATCAAAGCAGCTCCACGTCCGCGGATTGGGAGCGCCGAGCCTTTCAAGGCTTTTCGGATTCCCGGCATAGCAGGCAATACCCTTGCGAATGACGGCCGGTACGTCCATCCAGTTTGTCGCCGATGGGCGATGAGTCAAATTTGTTAAGTATTCTTCTGCTGATGGAAGGTCAGACATAAATCACTCCTTTTCCTCCGGTTCTTCCACTGGTTCTTCAGCCGGCCCTTCTGCAGCTTTTTCTGCCGTTTCTTCCGGGGCCGTTTCAGCCGGCATTTTATCCACAGGCAGTCCAGCCTCTACCATTTTCTCTCTGAAATCATCCTCATATTCTTCATAGGTATGAACTTTGACCGGATAATTCCACGGGTTAACATGGCGTCTGACACGGGTATCGTTCGCCACATTTCTGGTGGGACTGAGAAATATGCCTGCCATGTGCATCAGCTTGCTGAATGGGAAATAGGCCAGCAGTACACTGACGAAGAACAGATGAATGTAAAAGAGGCTGCCCAGGTTTTGCGGTATGGTCGGGTGAAATGTTACCAGGCCCATGGTGAGTTCCTTGGCGGCTGTTACGTCAATTTTGGTGAAATAGCGCATCATAATCCCGGTAAATGCAATTCCGAAAATCAGAAATAGGGGAAAGTAGTCCGATGCCAGGGAGATGTATTTCACATTCGCAACAAAGAGCCTTCTAAGAAACAGATAGGTAACGGCGGCTAAAAGAACGAGGCCGGATAAATATACCCCCGGCACACCGACTTGTATAACGTCCTGCATAACTTCAATCCGGAAAAAACTGTCCACATCTTCCAGCAGACGGATCGGTAGCGGCACCGGATTGGTAAAAAGCCGCAAATGCCGGATAATGACTGTAAAAAATGCATAGTGAAACGCCAGCGCACCGACCCACAGAAACATTTCCAGCTGGTAAAATAGTTTTCCTTCTTTAAGCTTCATGCGGGTGTTTCTGAACAATGACCGAAACAGCACAATTTCCAGAAACATCCGCAGAACAACAGCGCTCTTTGTGGTCGGATTGTCCAGTTGTGAATGTTGAATCCAGGGCAGCGATTTCTGCTGGCCGGCGGTTGTGGAAATCTTAAACGGCACGGCCGACCGGGTCCAGCCCATTATGCGGTATATTAGCCCGGCGATAAAAACGATAACCGCCAGATAGGGAAAGATGATACCGAAAACAAACTGGAGCCCGACTGCTGATCCTGCCCAGGCAAGCAGAAACAGAACAAGAACTGCTATGAGGGAAATAATATACTTCGCATTCATGGAATAGCTCCTCACCTCCATCCCGTCCGGTGGACAGCATGAACGTTGTCCGATGGTACGACCTGTCTGATTAATATTATATTACGTTCAGAGACCCGGTTCGTGCTCCGGTGTCTCGGCGATTAACCCTGCCCGTTCAAATGCTTTATATATCTTCGTTCTTTCGACATCGGTCCTTAACTCATACAACTTTTCCCGGCATGTCATGTAAAGATCGAAGGCAAACAAATTCAGTGAATCGATTTTGGATTCAAATTCCAGCAGCGCATTTGCCGTATGGCCATCGCTGAGATCATTTTTCAGGTGGTCTCTGATGATGTGTTTCAGGGCAAGGATGAATGCGGTGGCTTCAGAAGGGGTAAAATCTTGAACGGCCCGGATTCGGATGATCGGGTCCAGATATGATCTAACGGTTTCGCGGTCCGGATCGGCTAGAAGCTGATCAAAGAGTCCCGCCAGGCCTTTCGAAAGGCTGCCGCCGATAGGGTTGGTGAAAGGGTCCTGATTGTTCTTGATAAACTGGGCGGTATCGGGGGCATATGTTTTGGCCACCAGATCAAACCAGTCTTTAACGATGGCCTTTTTGTTTTTTGCTAATCGGTTTTCAAGCCCCATGTTTAGAAAAATTCCCGCTCCCTGTTTTCAACCGGCGACCTTGATCCGTATAATTGTTCGAAATCAATTAAAATTTCATAAAACAAACAGAGCAACAGCAACATTCAGACTAAAAAGAAGCGTATAATCGACTTCCCGATTCATGTCAAGGATAAATGACAAAGGTACTGCATCCCCATAAGGCCGTTTAGCAGTATATCTTTTTCAAGGCATTACGCTCCAGTTGACTGTTACTAATGCGGCCATAAATTATTAGACATAGTGTTATTCTATCGCAAAAAAATATTCGCCGCAAAGGGCGCAAAGGTTATTTTAATTTATGTTTAAATAATAATGACCTTATTAATATCCGCCGCTTTAGGGCAAAAACATGGCGATCTTTGTCACTTTTTACTTGGATTTCGCAGTCGGATAAAGTATAATTCGCTGAAAATTATGGGTTTTCCCATTTTCAATCGCCTGGCACGATTGTTGTAGTGCATTCAATGGCTTAACACGCAGCCACCGGCAGGTGCTCTCGCGGGGTTGCCGGACTGGAGCGGTGCCACGCGTGCAGTAATCTCTCAGGTCACTATTATCCCGGTATTCAGTATAAACCAAACAGCATTTCAGCTTTTCTATTAATGAATCGAGACCTTTGAAAAATGTTCTATTTTACCCAAGATC